>JAJCYO010000173.1 GCA_029262875.1 Flavobacteriales bacterium | reverse complement strand
CCATCGCTCACTATAAAACAATTAAATTTACGTTTTAATCAAGTTTTAAAATTATGCAATTTACTGGTCAGTTAAGAAAAATGCACACCAAATTAGGTGGGGAAGTTGAATACCTTCTTCCGATAGGAGATGAATTGGTTAACATGAATCAATTTGTTGGAAAAGAAATTACATTAACCTATCAGCATCGAATAGAATGTGTTAAATGTGGCAAAGAAACTGTAAAATCATTTAATCAAGGCTTTTGCTACCCTTGCTTCAGGGATGCTCCAGAAGCTGCAGACTGGATTATTCATCCAGAATTATCTAAAGCACATTTAGGAGTTGAAGACAGAGACCTGGCCTATGAAGAGTCCGTCCAATTGAAACCTCATGTGGTTTATTTGTCCTTAACTAGTGGAATGAAAGTTGGGGTAACAAGGGATACACAAGTGCCAACACGTTGGATAGATCAAGGGGCAGTAAAAGCAATTAAATTAGCTGAAACTCCTAATCGTTACTTAGCTGGAATGATAGAAGTTAGTTTGAAAGATCATATGGCTGACAAGACCAATTGGCGAAAAATGTTAATGAACGTTTATCCAGAGATCGATTTAATCGAAAAGAAAAATCAAACGAAAACACTGTTGGATGAAGAATACCATCAATACATTTCTAAAACAGATGAGATTGTTGACATTAATTTCCCTGTATTGGATTATCCAGTAAAAGTAAAAAGTATTGGTTTTGATAAAGTACCTGAATTCACGGGGAAATTAGTTGGTATTAAAGGGCAATACTTGCTATTTACGAACGGAATTGTCATGAACATTCGCAAACATGGAGGATATATTGTAACTTTAGATTGCTAAACCAACAACTTTATGAAAAAATTATTACTAGTTTCCTTAATTCTATTTTTATTTAACACTGCCGATGCACAATGGTATTTTGGTACCAGAATGGCGGATATGCCAGAACCCATATCGAACAATGCTGTTGTTGAAGGCTGGGCAAATGACACGGCCTATGTTTATTCATTTGGAGGGATAGACACCACTAAAATTTGGTCTGGTATTTCTCTAAAATCATTCCGGTACAATACCGTTACTGATGTTTGGGATACTATTCCTGACTTGCCTAATACACTTGAAAACATTGCTATGGGAGCAAGCTGGGTAGACAGTATTGTATATATTATGGGAGGTTATCATGTATTATCCAACGGCAATGAGATTTCTTCGAATATTGTTAATCGATATGATCCAAGAACCAACACTTACTTAAGTGATGGGGCAAATATACCTGTACCTATCGATGATCATGTACAGGCGGTTTGGAACGACAGTTTAATATACGTTATAACAGGTTGGAGTAACAGTGGAAATGTGCCTGATGTGCAAATTTATGATCCAGCAAATGACAATTGGTTAACAGGAACACCTGTTCCTAATTCAAATTCTTATAAGGCTTTTGGTGCTTCAGGTGCAATAGCGGGAAACACTATTATCTATCATGGTGGAGCGAGTACAGGTTTTAATTTTCCAGCTCAAGCTGGTTTAAGAATTGGTCAAATCAACCCAACGGACCCAACCCAAATCACGTGGTCCGTTTCTACCCCTAACAGTGCTTTTAAAACCTATAGAGCAGCATGCTCATTTGAAATGTTTGGACCTTCTGTAAATTGGTTAGGTGGCTCAGATGTCTCCTATAATTATAATGGAATAGCTTATAACGGAAGTGGTGGTGTTCAACCTAAAAATAGAAATTTATGGTCACCTGTTGGAGCCAATATCGACACAGCAAATTACAGCGGAGAACCTCTTCCCATGGATTTAAGAGGAATTGCACACATTCCTCTCTCTGGAGCAAGATACATTGCAGGCGGAATGGAACAGAATCAACAAGTGAGTAAAAAAACTATTCGCTTAGATTATGCGTTATGGCCAGGAATAAAAGAAATTAACCCGAATAGCTTCACTTTATTTCCTAACCCTACTGTGGATTTGGTAAACATCATTTTTAAAAATCAAAAAAACAGAATCATTCTATTAACTGATGTCTTAGGAAACGAAATTTTAAGAATAGAAAACAAAGAACCTTCTCTACAACTTAATGTCTCTAATTACCCAAAAGGCATATACATTATAAAAGTAGAGTCAGAAGAAGGAAGTAGTTCTCAAAAAATAGTTGTGCAATAAAAAAGGAGCTTTTGAAGCTCCTTTCTATTTAATTTTTTCCGTTGGTCATACCAGGATCAATTTCAAAATTGACCGTTTGACCACTTATTTTCTTTTCTTCGGTTTCTACAAAAGTATCTTTCCATGATATAGTCATGTTGGCAAATTGCATATCTGCAATTCTTCCAGAAATATGAAAGACAGCTTTCACCTTTACTTTGTCACCTTTCTTTAACAATTCGCCACCAATCTTTTTGTTGTCGTTAGCATATTCTTTCTCAGTACCATCAACTTTTATCACCAATTTAGAACCGTCAATCAACCCTACTTTATCACCCATATACGTACATTCAAAAGTTAAAGAAGCCTCTTGCGTTCTTAAAGAACTCTTTTTAAGGTTAATCTTAAATAAATCAGTACTAATTGAATTCTTGCTTGCTGGAACTTGAAAATCTTCCATTTCACTAACTTTACCTTTCACTGGAACAATCGAAAACCCTCCAAAATCAACGTTAAACTTTTCCACTTGAAATTGATTATTCCCATCTGCTTGAATAATCTTTTTCTTACTTCCATTTGGTTTTACATATACCAACTTTGACTTAGATGAAAAGCTGCCAAATGGGAAATTAAATTTAAATTCTCCTCTATCAAAAATGAGAAAATCATTGGTATTGTTTGTTACTTTAACAGCCATTTTGCAAAACTCAGCTTGCGATTCAATGTTAAAAAAATTTAGATTGTACTCATCTGTGGTCACTTCTGCAGGAACCTTAAAATGATGTTCAAACTTTGGATCTTTTTTCTTTTTCTTTTGAGCATTCACTACAACAGTCGAAACTAAAATTGCAGCTAATAGTATGGTAATTTTTTTCATATTTAATGTTTTTGATTTTTGGCTAAATTACAAATGGTATGCCAAAAAATTACTTTAAGTATCTAAAATCGTGATTGTTCTTAATTTTTTGAAGTGATTCGTATATCAATCGAATCACATTATCCACATCTTCTTTGTGAACCATTTCTACGGTGGTATGCATATACCTCAATGGTAAAGAAATTAAAGCCGAAGGTACACCTCCTATTGCATAAGCAAAAGCATCTGTATCCGTTCCTGTTGCCCTACTTGCTGCTGCACGCTGAAAAGGAATTTTCTTTTTGTTAGCCGTATCAATAATCAATTTTAATAAATTATTTTGAACAGCCGGACCATATGTTAACACAGGACCATCGCCAGCATAATTATCTCCTTGTTCGATCTTTTTTATCATAGGTGTTTGAGTATCATGACAAACATCCGTAACTATAGCAACATCAGGTTTAATGTTCTGCACCATCATTTCTGCACCACGCAACCCTACTTCCTCTTGAACTGAATTGGTAATGTATAAACCAAAAGGTAACTTCACTTTATTTTCTTTCAATAAACGTGCTACCTCAGCAATCATAAATCCTCCTATTCTATTGTCTAAAGCACGACCAACATAATACCTATCGTTTAACACCATAAACTCATCTTCATACGTCACTACACATCCAACATGAATTCCTAAAGCCTCTACTTCTTCTTTAGTAACAGCTCCACAATCTAAAAAGATGTTATCCAATTTTGGTGTTTCTTCTTTTCCTGATTTACGGGTATGGATAGCCGGCCAACCGAATACCGCTTTCACAATTCCTTTATCTGTGTGTATATCCACTCTTTTAGATGGTGCAATCTGATGATCAGAACCACCGTTTCTTCTTAAGTAAATAAATCCTTTGTCAGAAATATAATGCACAAACCATGAAATTTCATCTGCATGTGCCTCAATAACAACTTTGTATTTGGCTTTAGGGTTAATAATTGCCGCAACTGAGCCATAATTGTCTACAAAATAATCATCTACATAAGGTTTAATGTACTCCAACCACATTTTCTGTCCCTCAGACTCAAAACCTGTTGGAGCAGCGTTATTAATGTATTTTTCTAAAAATTGAATTGACTTTTTATTGACTATCGATTTTTTTGCCATGCCGTTGAATGTTTAAATTTAAGAAGTGTGAATGTACCCATTTTTATTAAAAAGATTACATTTGGATAATATGGATTTCGATGAAAAATACATGAACATGTGTATTCAGCTTGCTAAAGAAGGAATAGGCAACGTATCTCCTAACCCAATGGTTGGCTGCTTTATCGTAAATAATGGGGAAATCATATCTCGAGGATTTCATGAGAAATTTGGAGGTCCGCATGCCGAAGTGAATGCAATTAATAATGTAGAAGACAAATCGCTTTTAAAAGATAGTACACTATATGTCAATTTAGAACCTTGTGCTCACCATGGAAAAACCCCTCCTTGTGCCGACTTAATCATTCAACATAAAATACCAAAGGTCGTAATAGGATGTATAGATACGTTTTCTGAAGTATCAGGAAAAGGAATTAAAAAGCTTCGGGAAGCTGGAATAGAAGTTATTGTTGGTGTATCTGAAAGGAAATCCATAGAAGTTAATAAGCGATTTTTTAATTATCATCGTAAAAAAAGACCCTACGTTATCTTAAAATGGGCTAAAACCCAAGACGGATTCATTGATGTTGATAGAAATGATGTTGAAAAAATAGAACAATTAAAAAAGGAGTCTGATCAAAGGAATGATGGAAAATCATACAACTGGATTACCACAGATGAATCTAAGAAATTGGTACATCACTGGCGTACGGAAGTACAAGCCATTATGGTAGGTACAAACACTGCCTTAAATGATGACCCTCAATTAACGGTACGAGACGTTAAAGGAAAAAACCCTTTGCGTGTTATATTGGACCTTAATTTAAGGCTACCAAGTAATTTGCGCGTTTTTGATGGAAGTGTCCCAACATTGGTCTTTAATAATTTCAAAAACGAAAAAGTAGACACCCTGGAATATGTAAAAGTTGATCCAAAAGAAGATTTGATTGGTCAAATACTAAGAGAACTTTACAATCGAGAAGTACAATCTATTCTGATAGAAGGAGGAGCTCAACTTATCAATAGTTTCTTAGACAGTAAATTATGGGATGAAGCTCGAGTATTTACTGGCATTAAACAATTTAAGAGTGGGTTGATAGCGCCTGTGTTGAACAAAGAACCAAATACCTCTCTCCTTTTTGGAGAAGATCATTTAGATTTTTATGTAAATGATTGATATTCTATTGACCATAGTTGCATTTAATGTGCTCATTGTCTTTTTTAAACTATTCCACAAATACGGAATTGATAACTTGCAAGCTTTAATTATCAACTATTTTGTTGCTGGCAGTTGTGGACTATATTTTTCTGATCAAGAGTTTTCAATAAGTTATGTACTTCATTCTCCCTGGATTTTTCATGCTGCGGCAATTGGAATATTATTCATTGTCACATTCAATTTGTATGCTGTAGGAACACAGAAAGTGGGAATAGCCATAACAACCATTGCCAATAAATTATCTTTGTTTGTCCCTGTAGGTTTTGCCTTAATCCTCTACCCTAATGAAGAGTTGACTTATGTCAAAATTATTGGATTTCTTTTAGCCATTGTTGGTATATATTTATCATCCACGACTGGCAAAAAACTATCTTTTGACAAAAGCTATTTATGGTTGATTGTTCTTGTTTTTGTAGGCCAAGGAATAGCAGACACTATTTTTAATAATGCTCAAAAAACAGTAGTTAATGAAGCCGATGCTGGCTTGTTTTTTATGTGTCTATTATTAATAGCCGGGATTAGTGGAATAGTTATATTGATTGGAAAATCGATTAAACAAAAACCTAAACTTCAGGTTAAGAATTTAGTTGCTGGAGCCATCTTTGGAGTACCAAATTTTGCTTCTTTAATCTTTTTCTTTAATGCTTTAGAGAGCTCCGGTTTTGAAGCTTCACAGGTTTTTCCTGTAGTGAGCATGGGGGTTGTTGTTGGTTCGGCATTGGTCGGATTACTTTTATTTAAAGAAAAACTAAGCTTAATGAATTGGTTAGGATTGGGCTTTGCAGTGGTCTCTATTTATGTGATTACATTTTTATAATGTCTGATCAATATAAAACAATAGTAGCTCCATCAGAAGGGGTTTATAAAGAGAAAGGAAGCAAATTTATCGCTTTCGCCTATCCTGTTTTCTCTGAAGATCAGTTTAAAGAAAAACTTCAACAACTCAAAAAGGACTACCATGATGCAAGGCATCATTGCTATGCATTCAAATTAGGGTTATCAGAAAATGAATATCGTTTTAGCGATGATGGGGAACCAAATAACACAGCTGGAAAACCTATTTTCGGGCAAATACAATCTTTTGAGCTAACAAATGTAGCAATTATCGTTATTCGTTATTTTGGAGGAACTAAACTTGGCGTTGGTGGTTTAATTACAGCTTACAAAGAAGCTGCTAAAGAAGCGCTAAACAATTCTACTATAACCAAACGAACGGTAGATAATATCTATGAAATAGTGTTTGGTTATGAAATTATGAGTGATGTAATGAATTTCATCAAAAAAAACAATCTCGAAGTCGTTTCTCAAGTATTGGAGGAAAAGGGTGTTATTCAGTTTAGAATCAGGCAAAGTGAATCAGAAACGATAATTGAACTTTTTGAAAAAATTGAAGGATTAAAAGTTTCTTTTATAAAGACTATCTAACTCTCTTTTCATGCAACCCATAACCCACTCCCCTCGTCTCTTAAACAACCTAAAGTACTTGTTTTCATACCGTTAATTAGATTATACTTTCATTAAGTAACTTATTCGGTTAGCTTTAGTAAGCTTTAACTAACGAATGCGCAAACTTTTATTATCTATACTTATCATTATTAGTCTTTCAGGCTTTTCCCAAAACTGGGTTAATTCTGCAGGTGGTAATTTTAATGATGAATCTTATGATGTTGAAGTAGATGCTGCTGGGAACATTTATACCACAGGATATACTACTGCAGCTTCAGTATTTGGTCCTACGATAAGTTTAACAACTAATGGGTATAGTGATATATATGTATCCAAAAGCGATGCTAATGGTAATTTTTTATGGGCAGAAGTTTTTGGTGGGGCTTTAGCAGACAGAGGATATGATATAGCCGTTGATCCCTCGGGAAATATTTATGTGACTGGTTACTATCAAGGAAGTGCTACTTTTGGAAGTACGACATTAACTTCATCTGGAGGTTCTCAGGACATTTTTATATTAAAATTAGATAATGCTGGTAATGTTCTTTGGGTAAAATCCGAAGGAGGTGCTGAAGGGGATACTGGCTATGGAATTACTTTTGACAATTTAGGAAATGTAATCGTAACAGGGCAATTTAAGGGGAATGCTCAAATTGGATTAAATAATTTTTCAAGTGCAATTGATCCAAATACAGGATTACCTGCTTACGATATATTTATCTCTAAATATGATGCCAATGGAAACGATTTATGGTCAATTCAAGGAACTGCAAAATATGACGATAGAGGATTAGCATTAAAAACTGATCAAAACAATGACATATATGTTACCGGTCAGTTTTCTGATACATTAACAATAGCTGGATCTCAGCATAACAACACTATCTTTAATGCAGGAATGCTTATAAAACTGGATCCTGCTGGTAATGAAATATGGTTTAAAAGGATGGGGGCCGTTCAAACCTTAGTTTATGATCTTGAAATTGATAATCAAGGTGACCTGTACATCACAGGAGATTTTTTAGGGCAGATGATAATTATTGGTTCAAGTGGAAATAGTTTTTTAAATGGAAACAATACTTACCGTATTTTCATCATAAAATTTGATTCTGCAGGAGAAGTTTTATGGATGAGAGAAGATGATTCAAATTCTGAAGTTTCTTCGAAGGCAATAACATTAGACTCAAATCAAGATCCTTATATCTCAGGAACATTTAAATGTGTTTTTGATGAATTTGCAGACTCTCTTGGCTCTGGCTTGTTTAACTCTGTTGGCTATAATGATATTTTCATCACTAAGTATAACAATACAGGTCAAATACAATGGATGAAACAATATGGAGGTCCGATGGATGATTATTGTTCTGGTATTGCAATTTCACAAATTAACAACCCAATAATTTCTGGTGGGTATACTGAGTATTTTAATTATCCGGTTGGTAGTAATTTTACTCCTTTTGGTAATGGAATTAACAAAACTTTCCCAAGTTATTCTTGGAGTACAATTTGTCCAAACCCTCCATATATGTATTTGAATGCGGTAGGTGCTAAGGACATTGTAATTGCAAAACCTATTGATTTATTGATCCCCCATTATTATTATTATGAAAATACTTCCTGTTATGATTCGAACACGCCATGCATTAATACTGTATGTCCAGATTCATTAATCTTCTGTGGAAGTGGTGGTGCATTTGAAGATACACATACTGCTGGAAATGGTTTTTATCAGGATAATTTCAATGCTTTCCCGACCAACTATCACCATGCACCTTATTTTGACTTTTTATGGAACACAGGTGATACTACTTCGAGTATAAGTTTTAGTACTTCGGGAAGTTATTGGGTAAATGCTCAACGAATTGATGGCTGTTCAATTGATATCGATACCGTATATGCAACTATAAATCCAATACCGCAAATGCCCTACTTAACTGATGATCACGGATTTAATATTCAACAGTACCCTCCTTATCAAAGTATTATTTTATGCGCTCCAGATACTGCCATTACCTTGTTTGGAGATTTAGATACTAATTTTCAATTTACTTATACTACACCTTTAGGAACAATATACACAGACTCATTACCTCACTCAATTTATGAAGAAGGAACCTATAGCGTGAGTGTTGTAGACAGTAATAATTGTTCAGCCAATTCAAATTTTAACCTGAATTACATTTACAATTCTAAAGATACCATTGTCCCGTATATTATTGCACCAGTTGATACCGTTTGTTTGGGTGGTTCTGTTTGCTATGTGATTGCCGATTCCATTACAAATCCAACTGGAATATATATTCCTTATTGTGATTCTAATATCTTTTCTCCAAACATGACTTGCTTAAATTTTTGCATTACGCCAGCAGTTTCGGGATGGTACCCAATAAGCCATGAAATAATATTAGGATATGATAATATGTGTGGCATTGATACTACGCATTATTTAATTGAAGATTCTATCTATATAGAGGTGCTTCCTTTACCAACAATGAGCCTAAACATTGGAGGAGATTCTTTACTGTGCCCAGGAGATACCATTAATGTATGGACTGACACAGTTGTCACAGGTTTTAGCTGGTCTGGTCCTAATATATTAACGATTAACTCTTTGGGCGATACAATTTTTGCTAACCAACAAGGATCTTACAGCTATAGTGGAATAATTACCGATACTATTTCAGGATGTTCTGCTTCTATTAACCCATCTTTTTTTGTTACGGTTAAACCCAGCCCAACCATAGTTAGTAATGTCCCAGATAATATTATTTGTCCTGGTGATTCAATTCTATTAACCTGTTTACAGACTGGTATCTCGTACGATTGGATTGGGCCTCAAGGTAATTCTATCGGATCAAACCAAACGATTTGGGTTAATACCCCTGGATTTTACAACTGTGTGTTAACCGATTTTGATGGTTGTGTTCTAACATCTAATTCTATCGAATTAAAAGAATACAACACTCCATACCTATTGGCTGACCCTGGAACAGAGCTTTGTTATACAGGAGCTGTTCAACTCAACGCGATATACAGTGGCCTCCCAACTTTCCAATGGCTTCCTCCTATAAACTCAACAAGTCCAAATGTAATTGTAAATCTTCCTGGAACTTATTATTTAGAAGTAACACAATGTGGTTTTACAGTTACTGATAGTGTAGTTATTACATCTGCAAATGTATCTGCAATCATTACTCCAATTACAGATACCATTATATGTCCTGGCGATACTGCTATATTAATGGCAAATTCAGGTATGGGAGGATATGAATGGTCTCCAATACAGTTTTTTGGTCAAATATTACAAACAACTGATACCGGTGATTATTATGTGACTGTAACCGATGGTTCAACAGGGTGTAGTGCTGTTTCCGACACTGTCCACATTGGTTTTCATCCTGGAGGAATTACTCCTAACGTACAGAACCAAACCAT
This sequence comes from Flavobacteriales bacterium, assembly GCA_029262875.1. GTDB lineage: Bacteria > Bacteroidota > Bacteroidia > Flavobacteriales_E > Vicingaceae. Next base: position 8,833 of record JAJCYO010000173.1, on the reverse strand, counting down.
TTGTTATGGAGATACAACTTCATTAGTCAACTTAAATGCTGGGTTAACAACGAACTGGTATGTTGACTCGATTACTTCATCACCATTTTATATTGGTGACACAATTAATCTATATAACATTACTAATGACACCACTATTTATGTCGAAAATTTTGACACCAACTGCACAAGTATAAGGCTCCCTGTTACTATAACAATAAGCCAAGCATCTTTTGTTCCAATCATTGTTGGGAATGGTAGTGTTTGTCCAGGGGATTCTATATGGCTTTCAACACCAATCATTCCTAACGGCACCTATAATTGGAGTGGACCAAATGGTTTTACTTCTAATCAAAATCCAGTAATAATAGCCAATGCTGATACAACAGATTCCGGTATATATATACTATCCGTTTCAGACAATAATTGTATAAGCGGAGATACGAACATTTCCATTTCTATTTTACCTCAGCCACAAATCAACATTAATACCCCTGATACTATTTGGAAATGTTATTCTGATACCATTTCTATTTTAGCTTCTGGAAGCTACCAAACTATTTTATGGAATACGGGTTCTAATTTAGATTCTATAGATGTATTCTTTACTGGCCCATATTATGCAAACGGAATTGGAATTAATGGGTGCTCAAATAGTTCTGATACGGTCTATGTTTTAAATTACACCATTCAAACACCTGTATTAGCTGATACAACTATCTGTTTTGGAGACAGTGTCCAATTATCATCATTAAATAACTTGACACTGAATTGGTATGATACTACATTTACCCTAATAACAATAGATTCTATTTACCAAACTACTGCTTTATATAATTCTACTTTTTATCTTACGACTTATACTGACAGTAACAGTTGTGAAAGTCCCTCTCAAATCATTAACGTTTTTGTTACTCCTGCAAACGGTTCTCCTAACATAATTGGTGATACAACAATTTGTGAAGGACAAGCACTTATTTTAAATACAAATAATCTTCCCGGAGCCACCTATCAGTGGAGTAATTCTTCTGGAAATATTGGGAACTCATCGACTTATTTTAATCCAGCTGTTACTTTAGCTGACTCTGGCTATTACTACCTAACAGTAAATGGAGTTCCATGTATTAATTCCCAAGCAAGTGTTTATGTAACAATAAACCCAACTCCTCCACCTCCAATTATTTTAGGTGATACAGTTTACTGTACTAATGATACACTTCTATTATACACAAATAACTTTAGTGATACTACTATATGGATAGATGCTCAATTCAATAATTATTACCAAGACAGTCTAATACTAACTAATTTATCTATTCTTGACTCTGGTAATTACTACCTATCGATTCAAGACAGTAATGGTTGTTTTTCTCTACCAGATACTATATCAATTACAATATTAAGTGCCCCTACAATACCCAATATATATAATAACAGCAATTATTGTAGTGGAGATAGTATTAATGTATTTACAGATTCTATACAAGGGTTAAGTTATCAATGGGACGGTCCAAATTTATTTGCCAGTAATTCATATAATAACTGGATAGTGAATATTAACTCCATTAACTCTGGAATCTATAATTTAACCGTTACAGATACTAATGGCTGTTCATCAAATAACTCATCAACAATTCAAGTCTACGATTACCCTATAATTAACTTAGGTCCTGATACTTTAGTTTGTATAGATTCTCTCTCTCAATTTATTCTTGAAATTGATACCATTTTTAATAGTTATATATGGCAAGATGGTTCAATAAATTACTATTATGATGTATTAGACTCTGGTCTGTATTACATAACTGTATCATTTGGTGGTGGTTGTACTACAACCGATTCTATTTATATACAAACTGATAGTTGTATAATAAATCACCAATCAAACGTTTTTACACCTAATGGAGATGGCATCAATGACTTTTTCTATATTGAAAATTTAGAGTACTTCCCGAATAGTAAATTAGAAGTATTTAATAGATGGGGTAAACTTGTCTACAACAGCAATAATTATCAAAATGATTGGGATGGAGGAAATCAAAAAACAGGAACTTATTATTATCTATTCTATCCAAATGATCCATCGGGAAAATCTAAACTTCAAAAAGGGTTTGTATCATTAATTCGATAGGTTATTCTTTCAAATAATTATTTAATCCTACTCCTAAATAGTTAGCAGCATTAGTTGATAAAGTTAATGCGTCCTGTTTATTTTTTGTTTTACAAACCAATAACTTCATATTATGTGCTGAGCATAAATAAACACAGAACAATTCAACTTTAAAAGAAACGGAATTACCCATCGTTCTTGCTGAATGCATACTTTGTGAGCCATCAACTTTTGTTAAGGCTACTGATGAGATTTTCGGGAGTGGTTCCCAGTCGCCTACTTTGAAAAATAAAACAGAAACATACTTTTTGTACCTGTTTTTATCTTTGTCTATGAATAGTCCTTTGCCGTGAAACATTATTCATCTGGAGTTATCACTTTCTCTAAATCAAAAGTTTCTAATTGAATTAATGTCTTACCATCTTTCCCCAATGGAAGATCTATTTCAGTAGTTTTTGAAGTATATCCTTCAGCTGTAGCCGTAGCGGTATATTTATTTCCTCCTGCTAAAGTGATGAAATAATTTCCAGCATCATCACATGAGGTTTTAGCTACAACGCTTCCGTCAGCTCCTTTAAAGGTTAACTCGGCAGCCACTTTATCTTCTCCATTTGTTACTACACCTTTTAAAATAGATAGGTTAATGGCAACACCATCAGACAAAATAGGATATTCCGATAAATCAATTTTGTAAATATCACGCTCTCCTAATCCACCTTCTTTAACAGAAGAATAATGAGCCGTTTTACCATCCGTACTTAACACAAAATGAACATCATCACCAATCGTATTGATTGGGTACCCTAAATTTTCAGGTTTTCCCCAAGTACCATCATCTTGTAATTTAGACATGAATATATCTAATCCTCCAATAGAAAGGTGTCCTTTAGAACTAAAGAACAAGGTTTTCCCATCAGGATGAATAAACACTGAGATTTCATCCAATGAAGTATTGATTACTGGCCCTAAGTTTTTAGGTTCTCCCCACTGCGTTCGAGATATTTTTTCGGCAACATAAATATCACCCCTACCTTGTGCTCCATATTTTTTCCCCTCTTTTTCACTCACAAAATATAGTTTGTTACCATCTGCAGACAAACAGGCTGAGCTTTCGAAATAGGACGTGTTAATTGGCTTATCTAATGGCTTTGGATTCCCCCAAGTACCAGAAGTTGCTCTCTTTTTAGAAACGAAGATATCTCCAATATAAGCCTCTCCATCATTTCTATAAATAAATATCCTATTCCCATCTGGTGAAATGCTTAAACTGGCATCATGCCCATCAGTATTCAATTTCCCTTCAATTGGTCGTGCTTTAGTCCATACATTGTCAATTGTATCCCAATCTGATATATAGATGTCTTCAAAATATTTAAAGTCTCCTGCTTTATCTACTCCACCACCTTTAGTATCTGATCTTCTAGATGTGAATATCATTGTTCGACCATCGGCAGAAATTGAAGGGGCGTAATCACCTCCTCTGGAGTTGATATTGTTTCCTAAGTTTTCAATTTTAACCTTTACTGGGTTGGCAATCATTTTCTTGGCATAATCGATTTGAGAAAGTCGTTTCGCAATGTTATAATACTTTCTATCTTTTTTAGATGCCGAAGCATTAAACGTATTGTACGCTTCTAATGACTTATCAAGCTGGTTATTTCTATGATAAGATTGTCCCAAATTAAAATATAATTCATCGTCTACTTCACTGTTAAGATTCTTAGCATTCTGGAAATATTCAACGGCTAATTCAAAATTTTTCAAGCTGTAATGGCATTCTCCAATTCTATAGTTAACCATAGCATCATTGGTGTAATCAACCAGCAATTCCCTATAAATGTTCAAGGCTGCCCTCACATTTCCTTCTGTTAGGAATTTATGCCTTGCATCTTGCATTTTAAGTTTATACCCAATTTTTCCTGTTTTTTTATCTTCTTTTTGTGCCAATACTGGGGCACTCAAAAAACTAAACACTAGAAATAGTAATAATATTTTTGTTTTCATCTTCCTAATTTTAGTACTCAAATTAGCATCAATTATGCCAATACCAATTAAGCACAGATTACCTATGAACTCAAACAAAAATAGTGAATAAGATCAGGATTAAAAATTTTATTATCAAAAGGTTAGGATTCTGAAGTCAGTGCTTCTTTCGTCTCTACATAACGTAAGAATTCTTTTACTGCTTTTTGCTTATCATCATTTAATGAATAAGAAATGTCTTTTGTAAGGTATTTTTCTAATACATCATTAGAAACACCATTTCCATCATAATTAAGAATTACTTCACTGATATTACTTATCCCCTTCTTAAGGGCTGAATTGAACCTTTCAATAAATGCTTTGGGCAATTCTTTATTAGCAACCCAGCATGCAAAAACAAAAGGTAATCCAGTAAAATTATGCCATTCTTCTGCTAAATCATACTTGTATTGATATGATTTAGGCAAGTTAAAAGTTCTATCTCCAATAATGACACCCGCTGTTTTTCCGCTTATATTATTTTCAAACCCTTCGGTTGCATTTATCCATGTTGGTGCAATGCCCCAATGTTCGGTTGCCAATACTTGTACTAAGTTAACCGAAGTTTTAGATTGATAATCCAAATAAATAGTTTCAATTTCATCCAACGGAACGTCACTAAACAAAGCTACAGAGTCAACTTTCCCTTCTGCGCCTATACAGTAATCGGAAACAATATGATATTCTTTTAATCGAGGAAGTATCGCAACGGGAACCAAGCCTAAATCTACTTCGTCAGACAATAACTTCTTAGCACAGTCAGAGGGCATATCCAACGACAAATCTAACTCCTGAATTATATCAGAATTAGTTATTCCATAAATAAATGGCAATGTATTTAAATAAGATACTGCTGAAACTTTAATCTTCTGGCTTTTCATCTATCTCTTCTGTATTTTCTCCTATTGCCTTAATGTCTTCGTCAACCACTGTGGCATTTTCATCTGTTCCTTCTGGTTTATAGTTTTTAGCATAAGAGCTATTCGACAAATCTACAATTTTATGTGTAGATATCGTAGCTGCCACCACTGAAACAATAGCAATAAACCCAGCAATTGTAGTTCCACAAAAAGGAATAAACATTGCCAAAGCAAATATAAATCCATTACCTATCGCCATTCCTTTATTTGCTCTAATAAATTGAACACTTTGCTTAACCGTTAACCTTCTTCTTTCATTCGTGTAATCAATAAATGCAAAACCATAAAAATAGGAAGCAATAAAAAATAGAATAATCGTCCCTATAATTCCTCCAATGACAGGAATAATAAGTCCCACAATAAGAATCCCTATCATATACCCCAATTCAATAAACATGTTCCTGAATGCAATCATAACACCCCTAACAATATCTCTCATCAACTGATCACCATTAAATGGATATTTATTACCAGTTAAGATCTCTTCTGCTTTTTCAGATAAAATTGAAAAAACTGGTGACATTAGCATGATGATAATATATCCACCAAAAAGACCATATAGAAGAAAAAGTAGAATTTTAGAGATAAACCATACTACCCAGCCAACAACACTTGCAATGTAACCTGAATTTGATTTTAAAAATTCAGCAAAGTAGGTAGAATCATCTTCTACAGACATTAAATCTTTCGCCCAAATTTCAACTGAATCTGAAAGAGATGCTATACCAAACCAGCTACCAACAAATAATAGGATATTTAATGCTAACGGAAATAAGAAATACCACCATAAACCATTATTAAATATGAGGCTCAATGCTTTACCATAAGCACCAAAACCATTCCCAAATCCTTTAAATAAATTCATAATTTAATTTCTTACTACATTCAAATATACGTAATAATCACCCTAATTATTCCCTCTAAAAGAGTTACTTTTGTCTTTTAACAATTTTTAAGAAACAAATGGAATTAAGCGCATTAACAGCAATTTCACCAATTGATGGGAGATACAGAAGAGTAACTAAGGAATTAGGGAATTATTTTTCTGAAGCTGCTTTGATAAAATATAGGGTAAGAGTAGAAATTGAGTACTTTATTGCTTTGTGTGAACTACCATTGCCACAATTAGCTGATTTTGATAAATCACTTTATGGTGATATTCGTAATATCTATGAAAACTTCTCTAATGAAGATGCTTTAGCCATTAAAGAAATTGAAAAAACAACTAATCATGATGTGAAAGCGGTGGAATATTTTATCAAAGATAAATTCACAGCTTTAGGTATAAATGAACAACAAGAGTTTGTTCATTTTGGATTAACTTCTCAAGACATTAACAATACTTCCGTTCCTTTATCTTTAAAAGAAGCATTAAACGATGTTTTTTATCCGCTATTGGACGAAGCATTAAACCTACTTAAGGCAAAAGCTACTGAATGGAAAAACATCCCTATGTTAGCCAAAACTCATGGACAACCCGCCTCTCCTACTCGGTTAGGAAAAGAGTTTTATGTTTTTGTTGAACGTTTGGAAAAGCAAATTGCACAAGTTAAAGCGGTTCCTTTTTCTGCAAAATTTGGGGGTGCTACTGGAAACTTAAATGCGCACCATGTAGCGTACCCTGCATTCAATTGGGTAGAATTTGCCAATAACTATGTAAATAATGGATTAGGATTAGATCGCTCTCAAACGACTACTCAAATTGAGCATTATGACAATTTAGCTGCCCTTTTTGATGGATTAAAAAGAGTTAATAATATATTAATTGATTTAGATAGAGATGTATGGACTTATGTTTCTATGGAGTATTTCAAACAAAAAATTAAAGAAGGTGAAATTGGTTCTTCTGCCATGCCACATAAAGTAAATCCAATTGATTTTGAAAATTCAGAAGGAAACTTAGGAATAGCCAATGCTATTTACGAGCATTTAGCTGCTAAATTGCCTATTTCTCGATTGCAACGAGATTTAACAGATTCTACCGTACTAAGAAATGTTGGAGTTCCTATAGGACATTCTCTATTGGCCTTAGCTTCATTAATAAAAGGGCTTAATAAGTTATTAATCAATGAAGATAAAATAGCATTGGATTTAGAAAACAATTGGGCAGTAGCTGCTGAAGCTATCCAAACGGTACTTAGAAGAGAAGGTTACCCAAAACCTTACGAAGCCTTAAAAGAATTAACGCGTACCAACGAAAAAATTACTGCTGATTCCATTGCAAAATTTATTGACGGATTAAACGTTAATGATGATATTAAAGCTGAATTAAAGCAAATTACTCCTTTCAATTTCACTGGGGTAGAGCTATTCTAAAAGCGTTTGAAAAGTTTCGCTAAAATATTAAAGTATGCCGTAGGTTATAAATTATATGCCTTCATCAATATTTTTTGTAATATTTTGTCAGTAATCTTTGAATTGCTTTCAATAATGCTTTTCATTCCTTTTCTAAACCTACTTTTCAATCAATCTTCTGATGTTCCGGTAACTTCAGAACCAACATTTTCATACACTAAAAAATTTGTTGAAGATTACTACAATTATCAGCTGGGTCAGGTAGTAGCTGAAAATGATAAAGTGGCTGCATTACTTTTTGTCTGTGTGTTAGTGGGAATTTTATTTTTCTTGAAGAACATTTTTAGGTACTTGGCTTTGTACTATATTTCTGTATTACGAACAGGTGTTGTACGAGATTTAAGAAGGAAAATTCATAAAAAAACACTGAACCTTCCACTTTCCTATTATTCAGAACAACGTAAAGGAGATATCATGTCAAGAATGACTTCTGATGTCCAAGAGGTTGAATGGTCTATTTTAAATTCCTTAGAATTAATGTTTAGGGAACCCATAGCCGTTATATTATTTATAACCATGTTGGTTATAATGAATGCTCAACTAACATTGTTTGCTGCCATTCTATTACCAGTGAGTGGATTAATCATTGGACAATTGGGCAAGAGCCTCAAACGATCTTCTACAAAGGTGCAAGATATGATGGGAATGATTTTATCGAGTATTGAAGAAACACTGGGTGGATTAAGAATTATAAAAGCGTTTAATGCTCAAAAACATGTTGGTAAGAAATTCGACAAGGTAAATGACAGTCATACCAACTTAACGCTTAAAATGGCAAGAAAAAGAGATGCTGCAGCTCCGATAAGTGAGTTTTTAGGGACATCTGTGATGGTTGTTTTGGCATACTATGGTGGAAGTTTAGTATTAGAAACGATTGGAGGTGGTGAAGGTGCTTCAAGTGATGCTGGCGGTTTTGGGGGAGGAGAGTTTCTTGCCTATATTATACTTTTTGCCAGATTACTAAGCCCAGTTAAAGCATTTTCTACCGCTTATGCTATCGTATTAAAGGGCGCTGCTTCTGCCGATAGGATTGAAGAAGTTTTGAGTGCTAAAAATAAAATTACCGACCCTCAAAATCCTAAGGAAATCAAGGAATTTTCCAATAATATAACGTACAAGAATGTTGAATTTTCTTATGAGAACTCTCCTGTTTTGAATGATATAAACATTACCATTGAAAAAGGAAAGACCATTGCTTTAGTTGGCGAATCTGGTGGAGGGAAATCTACTTTTGCAGATTTACTCCCCCGTTTTTACGATTTAGAAAAAGGGGAGATTTTAATTGATGGGGTTAACATTAAAGAGATTACGCTAAAAAACTTACGTGAGTTAATGGGCATAGTAACGCAAGAATCTATTTTGTTTAATGATACGATTCTAAATAACATTGCTCTGGGAACCGAACATTTTACCAAAGAACAAGTTGTTGAAGCAGCTAAAATTGCGA
>JAJCYO010000172.1 GCA_029262875.1 Flavobacteriales bacterium | reverse complement strand
AGCGAGAGCAGCAATAATCCATCCTAAATAGTCTTTTAAGCTCGATTTTGATAGTTCGGTAAAAAATGAGCCAACACCAGTCACTTTTCCGCCCCAAAAAATTCCAACTAAACCACTAAAGGCATTAATCTCCGATTTTATTTCACTTATTTTTTCTTGATAAATCTGGATGGTATCTTCCATAGCTTCAAGCTTGGCGTCTTCTTTTTCTGCCAAGAGGTTTAATTCCTCAACCTTTTTAGTATCCAATCGGTATTCAGGTAAGGCCATCGAATTATTCTCTTCCTCTTTAATTTCGTTGGTAATTAGTTGTTTTTGTTCAATAATATCGCCCTCTCTACTTCTTACATATTCTCTTGCTGCTTCGGCAATCTCTATTCTCTTCTCTTTATTGTCAGAAAGCTCTTTAGCAATGTGAATAACATTTACGTTCAGTATAATTGCGGCACCTAACCCTATAAAAAACAGTTGGATTTGAGTATTTCTTTTGAATCGGCCTGTTAACCGATACATGCTTTCGTTGAACCATTCTTCAATATTCAGTTTAAACCTTGTGATGTCATCTTCAGCATCGTTTAATAAGGTGAGCAGTGCGATTTTCGTTTCACTGTTTTCTGGAAGGTTGTTTAAGGCATCTTTAAGGGCTTGTTTGCTTCCGCTGTTTTCCTGGATGACATCAACCAGTACCTTGCTAAAGGTAGAAGGAGATATGTATGAAGGAATGGATGTTTTCTTTTTAGTGAGTTTAAAAATCAGTGGATGGTTGTAGAAGTTTTCACTTAGTATTTCGTTTGCATTGGGGTCATCCAATAACCTGCAAATGGACTTTTTCAATAAACGACCTCGGGTCTTTAAATTGGTAATGATGATTTCATTTACCAGCGAAACAATAATGCTTAGTAATAAAATAACAAACACTAAGCCTATAATGACTTCAATTAATGCAATAGCTCCCATGAGAATAGTTTAATTAAAGTTTGAAAATACAAAATCTAACTATACCACGAAAGTTATTTTTTCTTATCCATAATGACTACATAAACGCAATCTCCTTTTATATCCTGTATGTCAATACCAAAATTCATAATCTTCATTTGCTGCATTTTAACCAGTTCCAAATGGTTTTCATCGTGCAACGTAAAAATGAAAAATGATTTATCATCAACAAGACGCAATAGGTTTGTCATTATTTGCAGGTCGGTCTCTTCAATTTCACTGCGTTTTTCTTCAAGCTCATCTACAGTTATGTTATAATGATCTTTTAAGATGGTTGCCAACACGAGATTCCCTTCAAAAAAAGCATTAATACTTTCTATTTCCCATACCTGAAAACCAGTATACAGTTGACACGTTTCACCAAATTCACTTACAAGCATATTGTTTATTGTTTTATGATGGAAAAACCTTTAAAGCTTCAAGAATCGATTGATCAAATTCAGCTTGGTTTAAACCAGTGTTTATATTGTTTTTTTTAAAATATTGAATGAGATTTTCAGTCGCCATATTTCCTGTTAGATCGTCTGCCGCCATAGGGCATCCACCAAATCCTTTAATGGCTCCATCAAATCGTTTGCAACCATTTTGATAAGCTGCGTTAACTTTTTCTTCCCATGTATCTGGCGTAGTATGTAGGTGGGCTCCAATTTCAACGTTGTTAAATTCAGGAATTATGTTTCCAAATAAATAACTAATGTTTTCTTTATCGGAAACACCAATCGTATCAGATAATGCAATTGTTTTGATGCCTAAACTTGATAGCTTTTTAGTCCATTCAATTACAACATCACTGTTCCAATCATCTCCATAAGGGTTTCCGAAAGCCATAGAAATGTAAACCACTAACTCCTTATTGTTCTTGATGCATAGGTTTTGGATGTCTTCCACCCGAATTAGGGACTCTTCAATGGATGAGTTGGTGTTTCGTTGTTGAAAGGTTTCAGAAATAGAAAAAGGGAACCCTAAATACTTTATTTCTTCAAATTCGCAAGCATCAGTTGCTCCACGTTGATTGGCAACAATGGCTAACAGTTTGCTTTTGGTTGTCGACAAATCCAGATTATTTAATACTTTTGCTGTATCTTTTAGTTGTGGAATTGCTTTAGGTGAAACAAAACTTCCAAAATCAATGGTGTCGAAACCAACTTTAAGCAGCTGGTTGATGTATGCCGCTTTTACTTCAGTAGGAATAAAATCATGCAAGCCTTGCATCGCATCTCTGGGACATTCTATTAATTTAACCATAGCGCTCAATGATTTTTTTGTTTATATTCTTAATTAAGCTCGGTCCTTCGTAAATGAAGCCTGTATAGATTTGAACCAAATCCGCACCGGCTTCTAATTTCTCAATAGCATCTTCTGCAGTGTGAATTCCACCAACCCCAATAATAGGAAAGGATTTGTTCGATTTTTCAGATAAGTATTTAATGACTTCAGTAGCTCTTTTTTTAACAGGAACGCCACTGAGTCCTCCATTGGCAATTGCCTCAATCTTTTTCTGGTCAGTTTTTAAATGATCTCTTGAAGTGGTGGTGTTGGTAGCAATAATTCCATCAATCTTAGTTTGAGTCACAATGTCTATTACCTCATCCAGCTGTGAGTTGTTAAGGTCTGGTGCTATTTTAAGTAAGATTGGTTTTGGTTTATCTTTCGTGGTATTGATGTGTTTTAAATCCCCTAAAAGATTTAGGAGGAAAGGAGTGTCTTGTAATTTGGTTAAGTCTTTAACGTTTGGGCAACTTACATTTACCACAAAATAATCAACATAATCATGGAGCGTGTTAAAGTTGGAAACATAATCGGCCAACGCATCTTCGTTGCTTGTCAACGTGTTTTTCCCTATGTTTCCTCCAATAATAATGTTGGTCTTTCTGTTTTTAAGCCGTGCTATAGCATCTTCAGCACCAAGGTTATTAAATCCCATTCTGTTAATAAGGCCTTGGTCTTCAGTTATTCTGAATAAACGTGGTTTCGGGTTTCCTATTTGTGCTTTGGGTGTAAGGGTTCCAATTTCAATAAAACCAAACCCTAAATGCGACAATTCATTGTACCAGCGTGCATCTTTATCAAATCCGGCTGCGAGACCTACAGGATTTTTAAAAGTTAATCCAAACAGTTTACGCTCAAGCTTAGGGTGTTGGTAGCTGTAAATACTTCTAATTAGGGAAGGAATACCTGGAATGGCTGATAAAAATGATAAGCAACCAGTAGCAAAATAGTGCGCCTTTTCTGGCTGCATTGCAAATAACAAAGGTTTTACTAAGTACTTATACATTTAGTGCAAAAGTACTATTTTAGATTACTGTTTAATGATTTCTTCAAAAGTATTATCGGTATAAAAAACAACTATTTTTTTTACTTGCTTGTCACCTGATATAATAGGAGAGGGGGAGGTTTTTTTGTCCTCTTTTGCTGGCGAATCATTGGGGATGGCTTCTTTTTCTGTGTTGGTCACTCCAGCAATTAGCCAATCGGCACTCACTTTCGGAAAACGAGTAACTACTTTTTGAATAAATTCTAAACTGGGTTTGTTTCTCCCAGATAATATATGAGAAACACTAGAACGCTGTACGCCAATTTCATCTGCAAAAGCAGAAGCGGTTAAATTGTTTAGCTTCATGAGGTACTTAAAACGGTCAATTAGTTCCATAAAGAGCTTGTTACATTTGTAATAAATAGGTTATGTTACAAATGTAAACAATTAATCCATTTAACATTGTTTACAGGTGTAAACTTATGTTAAATCAAATGACAATTAATGAACTAACACTCGAGGTAATATTACTTAAGTGGCTGATAATCAGCTATTGATATATTTCTACATTAATTATGCGTTGTTAATGGTCACATCGGTAACTATTCTTGGACTTAAAATCGTTACTAATGGCATTTATTAGTTTACAGTTGTAAACTTTTGGTGGATCCAACAAATAATCCACCTGCAAAATCAGAAAACAAGAATTGAAGGATTAGTGAAGTAGTTATAGGTTTATTATAGTTGGTTTAAAGGTGTTTTACTAATTGGTAGAACACCTTTTTTTTGTGAACAATGAGAATAAGCCTTGTAAAACACTTTTATCCAAAAAACTATTCTACTTTTGCCGACTTAAAATAAAGAGATGCAATCGATTAGAAACATAGCCATTATAGCTCACGTAGATCACGGAAAAACTACCTTGGTAGATAAAATTATTGATGAGTGTAAAGTCCTTGATGAACGTAAGGAGAGAACGGAGTTGTTATTAGATAACAATGACCTTGAACGAGAGAGAGGGATTACCATCTTGTCTAAAAACGTATCTGTTAATTATAAGGATGTAAAAATCAATGTAATTGATACTCCTGGTCACGCTGATTTTGGTGGTGAAGTGGAACGTGTCTTAAAAATGGCTGATGGTGTATTGCTATTGGTTGATGCTTTTGAAGGCGCCATGCCTCAGACTCGTTTTGTTTTAGGAAAAGCGTTAGAATTAGGGTT
>JAJCYO010000171.1 GCA_029262875.1 Flavobacteriales bacterium | reverse complement strand
TAATCCTGAAATGGTCCAGTTTAAGGGGGAGACAAATGGTGCATTAATGATCGTGTCATCTCCACTACACATATTAGTGATCGTTAATGTCCCCGTTGTTGGTGGGTTTACAAAATCAAGTGTCCCACTGATATCATAAGTGCTATTCGCATTACATGCTCCTACACTTACTGATAAACTCGTGAAGGAACAACAGGAAAGCGCTGGGACAATAGTAACAGAAGTGGTATCTTGACACACTCCATTAGAAACAATTACCTGATATATTCCTGAACATAAATTCGTTATATTCTGAGTTATTTGACCTCCAGGAGACCAAGAATAGGTAAAAGGTCCTAACCCACTTATAATGTTTACTCCAGCTGTTCCATCACAAAATCCTAAACATGTTTCACTGGTGAAAATAGAATCCACATCTAATGTTTGGCCACAATTATTATTCATAGCACCAACACAAGCTGCTTGTCCAGGATTAAGAGCTCCTGGAGTTCCATCATTTCCTCCACAAGCTCCAAAATCACCAGCACAACCCGACATCCAGCTTGCTTGAGTTGTATAATTACAATCATTAACATAAAAGACCGTATCTGTAGCAGAACCAGGTCCCATGTATATATCTCCTAAGTTATTTGGTCCATTTACTCCAGTTCCCCACCCTATACTAAATAATGGAGTAACAAGATTTGTTGGAGTATAAATTTGAAATCCATCCTGTCCGTTTGCCATAGATATCTTAGACCACAAACCACCTGGCAACCATCCAGCTACTGGGTAAGTTGAATTTGTTGAATTTGGTTGAATATTATGATGCTCAAATAAAGTTGAAGATATGGGAACAACCATTGTACAATTATTATCTCCCATAGAAATATCATCAGCTGGTAATGTTGTATTAGGATCTAAATCATTATAAATAACAATTATAGTCCCCGTTGGAATACAGCTCCAAAAAGGATTATTTGCAAATCGACAAGCTCCAGCTGCAATTCCAACACCAGAAACAGGGCCTCCATTAAGAAATCCATTATTATCATCAAAAACATAACCCCTTAAATCAATACATGAGGGGATTTGATTACATGAAGTAAGTACTGGTCCAGTAATTAAAAATTCAACAAACTCTTGCCCTCCACTTGGTCCTTGAGAAACTTCATTAATAATAATAGTTTGAGTTTTAGCTATAAACCCTAAAAACAATAAAATGATACCAAAAAAAACCTTCATAATTAGTTGTCATGATTTGCAAATAAACGGTTTGGGGCGAAACTGCCTTATAGGATGATCGTTTTATTTTAAACTACTCAAAATTAGACGATATACTAAAAAATAGGTTGCTTTGGGATTAAATTTTATCAACAAAAATCAACATTGTTTTACAACACGGTAATCTTGTTCATAATTAAGTGGATCTATATTTAGTAAAATCGTTAAATGGTAAAATATTTTAGGCAAATTATATTGAAATTGTTCTGGAACCTCAAAAAAGTGCTCAATGCAAACAGCAAAAAATTCATGTTCATTAACCCCACCATACTTTCGTAAAAATGACTCATTGCCTCTTTTCATTTTTAAAAATTCTACGTTTCCAAATTTTTCCCATTTGGTAATGTATGAAGCAAACTTTGAATCAAAATCATATGCATATTTCAGGGATAACTTTAAAGCATGCGCTACCTCATGAAGGCCTAAATTATACTTGTCATTTTCAACCAAAAAACCATGCTCCAAATCTTTCCAGCTCAAAGATATAAACCCTTCTGGGGGAGTACTTCCTTTTAAATATGCTTTCATGAATGAATTATAAAAAATGGTTGGATGAATGCAAAACCCTTTAATGTTATCTAATTCATAACTTCTTAAACCAAAGGTAAGCTGCACCACTGACGCACAAACAACAATCTTCATTTCTTCTGTAAGAATTAGTTTGCCTTTAGCCACAATTTTTTTAATCGCCAATAAGTGACATAGTCTATTGACAAATTTTGCTCTTCCATTATCCGATAAATGCCTATAAAATGAAATTCGTTTATTTAAAACAGTATCTATTTCCAAGTACCTCGCCCTATTAATTTTAGTTCCCCATTTTATTCTATTAAAATAAAATGCTTTCCCTTCTTTATATAAATGGAATTGGTAAACTGCATATACAATTACAAATGGAACTGATATTAGAATTAATAACTGGATAAAAACATTCATCTTGTAAATTTAGTATTTTCGCTTAATAACTATTTTTACAAAAACGCACTTTCATTTTGAGATCAATTTTATTGATAGTATTTTCTTCTTTAATTTTTTCCATTATTTCGTGTGCGGGTAAAAATTCTGATAACGTTAACCAAGGAAATACCGAACAGGTAATTATGGATACCACCAAACACAAACACACTAATAATTTAATTAATGAAACCAGTCCATACTTATTACAACATGCTCATAATCCTGTAAATTGGTATGCTTGGGGTGACGAAGCATTGGAAAAAGCTAAAGCTGAAAATAAGCTTTTATTAATCAGTGTTGGGTATTCTGCTTGCCATTGGGGCCACGTTATGGAACACGAGTCTTTCGAGGATGAAGCGGTTGCTAAAATAATGAACGATAATTTTATTTGCATAAAAGTAGATAGAGAGGAACGGCCAGATATTGACCAAATATACATGAATGCTGTTCAATTAATGACTGGAAGAGGTGGTTGGCCATTAAATTGTTTTGCTTTACCTACTGGAGAGCCTTTTTACGGTGGAACTTATTTTCCAAAAGAACAGTGGTTGCAAATCCTAAATAATGTAGCAAATGAATATAAGGCTGCTCCTCAAAATGTGATTGAATATGCTGAAAAATTAACTCAAGGAGTTAAAACCAGTGAAGTATTACCAATGGTTAAAAACAACACTCCTTTTTCTATGAGTGTATTAGATTCTGGGGTAGCAGACATTAAAAAACAACTTGATTATGTTGAAGGTGGTGGAAATCATTCTCCAAAATTTCCTATGCCCAATAATTATCAATTCTTATTGCATTACTACCACTACTCTAAAGATAAAGAGTTGTTAGGTGTTATTGAGCTTACACTTGATAAAATGGCGTATGGCGGAATTTACGATCAAATTGGTGGTGGATTTGCGCGTTACTCAACTGATAAGTATTGGAAAGCTCCCCATTTTGAAAAAATGCTTTATGACAATGGACAATTGGTTTCACTGTATAGTGATGCTTATCAGCTCACTAAAAAACCTCTATACAAACATGTCGTTTACCAAACATTAGAATACATTGAAAGAGAAATGACAGCTGCCAATGGAGCGTTTTATTCCTCATTAGATGCTGACAGTGAAGGTAAAGAAGGTAAATTCTATGTTTGGAGTAAAGAAGAATTGGAGGCCATCTTAAAAGAAGACTATCCTCTTGCCAAAGAATATTATAATGTAAATTCTATAGGAAAATGGGAAGGGCATTACATACTGTTACGCAAAAAAGATAATGTCAAAATTGCTAAATTATTTGACCTTTCTGCTAAAGAGGTTGAAAAGAAAATTAATAAAATAAATGCTACACTATTAAAAGAAAGAGCCAAAAGAGTTAGACCAGGATTAGATGATAAAACGCTAACCTCATGGAACGCATTAATGTTAAAAGGATACGTTGACGCTTACAATGTTTTTGGTGAAGATAACTTTTTAAAGGCTGCAATAAAAAATGCCAATTTTATTGTTAGTACACAGATTCGAAAAGATGGAGGGTTAAACCATAATTATAAAAATGGAGTAAGTAACTTGGACGGTTATTTGGAAGATTATTCTTTCACAACAGAAGCATTAATTGCACTTTACCAAGCTACATTTGATGAAAAATGGTTAGCTCATGCAAAACAATTAACAGACTATTCTATTGTTCACTTTTACGATACTAAAACCGGGTTTTTCTTTTTTACATCTAATAACGCAAAAGGGCTGATTGCAAGAAAAATGGAATTATCTGACAACGTAATTCCTGCTTCAAATTCTAGTATGGCAAAATCTTTATTTCTCTTAGGAGAGTTGTATTATAATGAAGATTATACCAAAAAATCGAAACAGATGCTTAAAAATATTGAAGCACAGGTTTCTCAATACATTTCGGGTTATTCTAACTGGGGGATTTTAATGCTCAACCAGGTAAAACCATTTTATGAAGTAGCCATTTCAGGAAAGAAAGCACATGCTAAAAGACAGGAGTTAAACAACAATTACATCCCTAACAAATTAATCGTTGGAAGTACCAAAGCAAGTAATTTACCTTTGTTGGAAATGAAGGAAGTCAACGGAAAGACGATGATATACGTATGTTATAACAAAGCGTGCCAAAGACCAGTTGAAGAAGTGAGTGAAGCATTGAAACAGATTAAATAAATATGCTTAAAAGAGTTATATTATTATCAACGATTATACTATTTGTAGGGAATGTTTTTTCTCAACAACAAAACCTGCCATTAAATCGCGAGTTTAATTTGGTTAACCAAAAGGTGTTTAATGGATTTAAGAATAACACCCATACTTCTTTTCAGCCTATCAATCAATCATTAATTGACATAGATACCATTTCTGGAACATCGAAATCAGAACATAAATATTACCTCATCAATATTTCTAAATCCGAAGAAAAACCAAGAAACTTTTTTAAATGGATGTATCGAACTGTCCTTTTCGAAAACTTTTTGGTGTTGGATACTGGTAATTTTTATTTAACTGTTTCGCCTCAATATAATATTGAATTGGGTAAAGACTCAGAAGATAATTCTGGAGAAACGCTTTATAAAAATACAAGAGGTGCAATTGTTAGGGCAAATGTTGGTTCAAAATTTTCGTTCGAAACAACACTCTACGAAAATCAGATGGTTTTACCAGATTACCAAACCAGTTATTCGAATGCAACAGGAGTAGTTTCTGGTCAGGGAAGGTGGAAAAAATTTAAGTCGAACCAAGGATATGATTTTTCTTCTGCTTCTGCGAATATTTCCTATAGCCCAACTGACTATATAAATTTCCAATTAGGAACGGGGAAGAATTTTATTGGAGATGGTTATCGTTCATTACTATTATCTGATGCTTCTTTCAATTACCCATTCTGGAAAATAATAACAACATTTGGGAAGAAAGATCAATTTCAATACACTAAATTGAATGCATCCTTATCTTCTGTTATTAGAAGAGAAGATGGGTCAACCCCAGAAGCGTTATTTCAAAGAAAAACAATGTCTACACATTATTTTAGTTGGTTGGCTACTAAATGGCTAAACATTGGTCTATTTGAATCTACGCTATGGGAAACAGAGGATTCTACTGGAACTAAACCACTACAATACCAACAATTTAATCCAATTATTGGCGTAAATACGATAACAACTGGATTTGAGGATGTAAACCATAGCGTGGTTGGGACTAATCTAAAAATCAAACTCCCTTTTAAAGCAATACTATATAATCAATTCGTTTATGAGGGAGGTTCAAAATTCGGCTATCAAGTTGGGGCCAGGTATTTTGGAATTAATAATTTGACGCTGCAAGTAGAGTATAATAATGTGGAACCTTACACTTATTCTTCTGATATACGCCTTCAAACTTATTCCAACTATAACGAGCCTTTAGCTCATCCGTTAGGTGGAAATTTTGATGAAATTGTTGGTATTATCAATTACAAATACAAAAGGGTTTTTACTCAGTTTAAAGTCAACTTAATTAATTCAGATATCATTGGAGGGAATATTTTTGTTCCTGAAAGTCAACCCGTATTCGCTCTAAATACCCTTGGCCCTGTGACTACATCATATCAAATTAACAGTATCAAAAGAGAGCTAATTATCATGCAGGCTCACATCGGTTTCCTTATTAATCCAAAAAATAATATGAGTTTATTCTTAGGCTTGACGAAAAGAACTGAAGATATTCCAAGTGCTTCATATGAAGGAAAAACAAATTACATTTATTTTGGCTTTAGGA
>JAJCYO010000170.1 GCA_029262875.1 Flavobacteriales bacterium | reverse complement strand
TAAGCTTCATGATGTTTTTTTGAAGGAGAAATCTGCAGGTCACACCCAATATAGTTTAAGCTTTCCTTAAGGTTTTTTGTATAATCAGCTATGCCATGTATAAAGTTATTGTAAATATCATTATAGGGTGCCCCAGAAACTTGCTCAATGACGTTTTTATAATCCATATCTGAAATACCTTTACCTTGTTTGGCATAATCCTGATATAAGACTCTCATCACATCATTAAGAGATTTTTGGTTATTGGTGTTTTGAAGTATGAATACATCCGTCATAAATGCAATTAAAGCGCCTTCTGTATATATTGATCCCTTTCGCCCTGGAACTCCTGCAACATAACCATCTAACCATGTGTCATACGAAGATTGTGCTACAGAATAATTAGTTACTCCAAAATTGTCAAAATGTCTTTTTAATAGTTGGTTAAAAGTTTTTGCATATTGTTTCCAATCAAACACTCCAGAAGTCAGTAAGAATTTATCTCCATAGTAGGTTGTTACTCCTTCATCAAGGTATCCTAATTCTGTATAATTTTCCTTACCATAATCATAAGGAAACATTTCTATTGGTCTAATTTGTTTTACATTCCATGTGTGATATAGTTCATGAGAACTAACACCAAGTAATTCATTGTACCACCCATCTTTTCGCATAACATCATAAGACGGCCCTAATGAAATTACTGTTGAATTATAGTGTTCCACACCATGATAGGTACGATGCGTTAGTATTTGGAACAAAAAATGGTATTCTTCTGTTGGGAAATCTCCAAAAGCTCCTATTTGGGCTCGACTAAATTTTCTAAAATCGGTTTCTAATGTATTCCAATCAGGTTTGCATTCACCCTGAAACCAGATGTGAAACTTAACACCACTTTCATCATAGCTGTGGTGTTGCAAACTATTACTTGCTATAAAAGGGCAGTCAACTAATTCATGAAAGTCCTGACAAGTAAATTGATGCTTTTTGGTTTCTTTCAATCCCGAAGCAATTTTATAGTCAGCAGGAATTTTTAGTTCTAAAATACAGGATTCATTTATCCTTGAAGGAACATAGAGAAAACAATTTACTCCATTGACATATAGTTGCTTATCATCTAAGTATGAAGATCCAGCATTAATTTCGTTAGCAAAATAATTGTATTTAATATGAACGGTTTGATTTCCATTCGTTTCAACTTCCCATAAATCTTTAGTTATTTTCTTTGAGGGTAATGATTCTCCCTTTTCATTAAAAGCTTCCCACTTCTGAATATTTTTAGCAAAATTCCCTAATTCATATCTTCCTGGCCTCCATGCTGGTAATTGGAGTTCCAATTTTTCACAAGTAATGTTGTCAATAATGTATTCAATATCAACATAATGATTGTTTGGCTTTTCGTAAGAAACAATGTATTTCATTTGGTGGAATTTTATAACAAATCCAAAGATAAATTTCTTATTTAACTTAATCACATAATCATTTAATTTCTTAGCCAACTTTTATTAAATTCGCATCTTACTTTGTATTAAAAATTCAAAAAACATTATAAGATATGAGTTATGATTTAATTGTTGTAGGAAGCGGACCTGGTGGATATGTTGCTGCTATTAGAGCTTCTCAATTGGGAATGAAAACTGCTGTTATTGAAAGAGCAGAATTAGGAGGAATATGCTTGAACTGGGGTTGTATTCCAACAAAAGCATTGTTAAAGAGTGCTAATGTTTTTGAATACATTAATCATGCTGAGGATTATGGTATAAAAATTAAAGGAGCTGACGCTGATTTCCCTGCAATTGTTAAAAGAAGTAGAGACGTGGCCGAAGGAATGAGTAACGGAATACAGTTCTTAATGAAAAAGAACAAAATTGATGTTATAAAAGGGACGGCAAAAGTTAAAGCTGGAAAAAAAATTGATGTAACAGATGATGCAGGAAAAGTAACCGAGTATGCTGCCAATAATATTATTATAGCGACAGGAGCACGTTCAAGAGAATTACCAAATTTACCACAAGATGGTAAAAAAATAATTGGCTACAGAGAAGCATTAGTTTTACCTAAGTTGCCTAAAAAGATGGTAGTGGTTGGTTCTGGGGCAATAGGAGTAGAATTTGCATACTTCTATAGTGCGATGGGGGTTGATGTAACGATTGTTGAATTTATGGATAACATTGTTCCAATAGAAGACGTTGATGTTTCCAAGCAATTGGGGCGTTCTTTTAAGAAATCAGGAATCAAGGTAATGACTAAATCTTCTGTGGAGAGTGTTGATACAAAGGGTGCTGGATGTAAAGTTTTAGTTAAAACGAAAAAAGGAGAAGAAACAATAGACTGTGATGTTGTTCTTTCAGCCGTAGGAATTAAAAGAAATATTGAAGACATTGGATTAGAGGATGTAGGTATTGCAACTGATAAAGATATCATTATAACCAACGATTACTATCAAACAAATATTCCAGGATATTATGCTATTGGAGATGTTACAAAAGGGCATGCATTGGCGCACGTTGCTTCTGCTGAAGGGATTATATGTGTAGAGAAAATTTCTGGAATGGATGTAGAACCATTGGATTATGGTAATATTCCTGGTTGTACTTATTGCTCTCCTGAAGTTGCTTCAGTTGGTATGACAGAGGCAATGGCAAAAGAAGCTGGTTACGAATTGAAAATTGGTAAATTCCCTTTCTCAGCATCAGGTAAAGCAAGTGCAGCAGGTCATAAAGATGGGTTTGTTAAATTAATTTTTGATGCTAAATATGGTGAATTATTAGGAGGGCATATGATTGGTGCTAATGTTACAGAAATGATTGCTGAAATTGTTGCAATTAGAAAATTAGAAACTACAGGACACGAATTAATCAAGACCGTTCACCCTCATCCAACAATGAGTGAAGCAATAATGGAAGCTGCAGCTGCTGCATATGATGAAGTAATTCATATGTAGAAGGTAATTCTGATATTTATAAAAAATCCTCCTTAATTTTAAGAAGGATTTTTTGTTTATACTTGTCTGAACTTTATTAGAATCTAAGCGTAAGATAATTTATGTGTGGAATTGTAGGAATTGTATCTTCTAATCAGAAAGAACTTAGCAAAATTGCTACAGCCACTAGAACACTTTCTAAAAGGGGCCCAGACAATAGGAGCACAATAAAGTTTAATAATCTCTCATTAGGTCACGCAAGACTTTCTATCATTGATACCTCAAAAGAGGCGAATCAACCTTTTACGGATCTTACAGAAAGATATAGCATTGTATTTAATGGAGAAATTTATAATTATCAGGAATTAAAAGAAGAGCTCATTAGTGAGGGTGTTTCTTTTACAACTACTTCAGATACAGAAGTTTTATTAAATCTATACATTAAGCATGGAAGTGAATGTTTAGAAAAATTAAATGGGTTTTTTGCTTTCGGTATTTACGATAAAAAGGACGATTCTTTATTTATTGCTCGGGATAGAATGGGGATAAAACCACTTCTTTATTATTTTGATGGAGAACAATTTATCTTTTCCTCAGAATTAAAAGCCATTTTAACATTTAACATTAAGAAAGAAATAGACAAGGCAAGCCTTTTTAATTACCTGCAATTCAATTATATACCAACAAATAATTCAATACTGGAAGGAGTTAAAAAATTAAAACCAGGGCATTTTATTTTTATTAAGGGAACCAATAAACTAAGTGATAAAATAGAAGAACAATTGTATTATGAACTTCCATTTAATCAAGAAGCGACACTTCAAACCAATGCGATGAATTATGGTAAGGCGCAGGAAATGCTCTGTAATTTATTAGACGATGCGGTTCAAAAGAGATTAATATCAGATGTTCCCGTGGGAACATTTTTAAGTGGTGGAGTTGATTCCTCTATTATTAGCTTGTTGGCCAAAAGGCATAAACCAGATTTAAAAACTTTTTCAATTGGATATAAAGATGAACCCTTTTTTGACGAAACAAGTTATGCTAATGCCGTTGCAAAAAAAATAGGAAGTAACCACCAAGTTTTTTCACTTTCAAATGACGATTTGTACGAAAATCTGAATAATATTTTGGACTACATTGATGAGCCATTTGCTGATTCATCAGCTATAGCAGTTTATTTATTGAGTAAATATACCAAGGAACATGTAACTGTTGCTCTGTCTGGAGATGGAGCTGATGAAATGTTTTCGGGATACAATAAGCATATGGCCGAATTTAAATCTCGACACCCGGGCATTAAAGAATCAATGGTGAAAATGGGACATCCCCTATGGAGGAGTCTGCCAAAATCGAGGAACTCAAAATTTACAAATCTTAATAGACAACTTCATAAGTTTAGTTTGGGAGCAAAGCTTACAAATAAAGCTAGGTATTGGAAATGGGCGTCTATTATTAATGAAGAGAGAGCTAATTATTTGCTAAAAGAAGAATTGGTTTTTAATCCCCAACGACTAAGCGATACTGCATTTGAATATAAAAAACGTAAAGAAGAATTATTGAAGGGGATTCGTAGAGATGGTGACATTAATGATGTACTTTATACCGATATGAAAATGGTATTGACCAATGATATGCTGCGCAAAGTAGATGCTATGAGTATGGCCAATAGTTTAGAAGTTAGGACTCCATTTTTAGATCATAGGTTAGTAAATTTTGCTTTTTCACTGCCAGTTGCATTTAAAATTAATACGGACATGAAGAAAAAAATTCTTCAAGATGCATTTAGGGATGAATTGCCTGATGAAATATATAAGCGACCAAAACATGGTTTTGAAGTTCCACTTTTAGAATGGTTTCGAAATGAATTGCGTTCAAAAATTGAAGATGATTTGTTGGCCGATGATTTTATTGAGGAGCAAGGTATATTTAATGTTGCCGCAATACGAGAACTAAAACAACAACTGTTTTCCAATAATCCTGAAGATACACAAGCAACCATTTGGGCATTAATAGTGTTTAATACATGGTGGAGAAAATACATGCAAAGTTAATGAAAGGAGAAAAAAAGAAAATTAAGGTATTAAGGATTATCAATCGATTTAATTTAGGAGGGCCATCTCATAATGCTGCGTATTTATCAAAATACTTAGAGCCAGAGTTCGAGACTTTGCTAATTGGAGGGGTGAAATATGAGGAAGAAGAGAGTTCAGAATTTATTTTAGAAAAACTTGGAATAACTCCGGTTATAATACCTGAAATGCAGAGAAAAATTACGCTTACAGGTGATCTAAAAGCCTATAAGAAGATAAAAAAAATAATCCAAGAGTATAAACCAGATATTGTTCATACTCATGCTGCAAAAGCTGGTGCATTAGGACGATATGCGGCATCAAAGTGTAACGTTCCAATAATAATACATACGTTTCACGGACATGTATTCCATTCATATTTTGGTAAATCGGAGACTCAGTTTTACAAGAATGCAGAACGTCAATTATCAAAAAAATCAACTAAAATAATTGCTATTAGTGCTATCCAAAAAGAAGAATTATGGAAACACCACAACATTTGTGAGGAAGATAAAGTTGCTGTAATCCCATTGGGTTTTGATTTAGATAAATTTCAAGAAAATGTAGAAGAGAAGAGAAAATCTTTTAGAGAGAAATACATGATTGAAAGTGATGAGATAGCGATTGGCATTATTGGAAGATTGGTGCCAATAAAAAATCATACATTATTTATTGACGCTATTAATGAGCTTCAAAAAAGAACAAAAAAGAAAATTCGTGCTTTTCTGGTAGGGGATGGGGAAGATAAGAGTAAACTAATTGGTCAGTTAAAACGTATCAACTTAGATTATGTAGAATGGAGTAACGAGCAAAGATCAGCTACAGTAACATTAACGTCTTGGATTAAGGATATTGATTGGGTTAATGCTGGAATGGATATAATTGCTTTGACTTCCCTTAATGAAGGCACTCCAGTCACTTTGATTGAGGCTCAGGCGTCAAATAAACCAATAGTAACGACTGATGTTGGCGGGGTGAAAAATATAGTTTTGAAAGATGAGACAGCTTTTGTGGTTGAATCTACAAATTTAGAAGAAGTTGTAACGGCATTATTAAGGTTGGTAGAGGGTGATGAATTAAGAAGAAAAATGGGAGAAAAGGGTTGGGATTTTGTTAAAAAGGAATTTCATTATATGCGTTTAGTAAAAGACATGAGAAATCTTTATTTATCCTTATTAAACAATAACTGAAAATACGTGTATTTTCTCATAGATTTTAATAGATTTGTTAACTTGTAAAAGAAATAAAAGATGATTTTAAATAGATTAAAAAGGGTAGTGGCGTTTATGATGATAATTTCATTGTTTGCATGCAATTACAATTCAAATGTAATGATGAAGACTGGGAAAGATTACCCCTACGATGCTCCTCCATCAGAATCATCCGCTGAGTATGTTATTTCCCCTAGTGATATCATTGAATTTAAACTCTATACCAATGATGGTAGTTTATTAGTAGATTTTACTGCTATAAAAGAACAACAAACAACAATAACTAAAAATACAAGCTTTCAGTATTTGGTTGAATTTGATGGACAGGCAAAACTTCCAATACTGGGAAGGATAGAACTAAAAGGTAAAACCATTAAGGAAGTTGAAGCCCTTTTGGAGGAAAAATATACGAAATATTATATAAAACCTTTTGTGCAAGTTAAGGTTGTAAATAAAAGAGTGACTGTTTTTCCAGGAGGAAGTAGTAAGGCTCAAATAGTGCCTTTGATTAATGATAATATGAAATTGCTGGAAGCATTGGGTGCTGTAGGAGGGTTGACTAAGTTAGCAAAAGCTAAACGAATTAAATTAATAAGGGGGGATTTGAAAGATCCAAAGGTCTATTTGTTTGATTTTAGTACACTTGAGGGTGTTAAGCAATCTGATTTTGTTTTACAAGCAAATGATATTATTTATGTTGAACCACGTTCTGACTATTTACAAGAATTAGTTAGAGATATTGCTCCTATTGTTAGTTTAATTGCGAGTACACTAACATTGTTAATAGTGATTAATAATATAAACAATAACTAAATAAATGTCTGAAGATAATTCTTCATATACCATAAACGAGGAAAAAGCAAGGAAAAGATCGAACTTAAATACGGAGTCTGACCCAATTTTGTTTTTTCATTTATTAAAGCGAAACTTATTATGGTTCGCTATAATTATTTCTGTATGTGTTGCATCTGCATTTATATATTTGAGGTATACTGTTCCAATTTATGAGTCTAAATTGATATACCAGGTTGGATCTTTAAATACAGCAAACAAAGTATTAGAGGTTAGTGAGTTTCAGGAAATCAACAACCTCGCAAAGGATGTAGAAATACTTAAGTCTAAATTGTTGTTTAAGAGGGCTCTAAAAAGAATTCCAATAGATGTTAGTTATTACAAGCAAGGAGAATTTTTGACGAATGAGTTATACAGATCTACTCCAATTAAGGTGGATTATATTATTAAAGATTCTACGGTTATAGGACAATCATTTTTTATCGAATTTATTGATAAGTATAAGTTTAAATTAACGCAAAACGATGAGTTGATAGGCGAGTTTGGGTTAAATACAGTTGTTGATCATCCGAAAGTAGATTTAAAAATAAATCTCTTAGATAAGAAAAATTTCAAGGATTATACCAGCTTACAAGATGGTAGCTTATTCTTTAAAATTAATAGTTATGAGAATTTAACCAATAGCTATATTGGCAGATTAGCAGTTTTTCCTTTAAGTAATGCGGCAAAAACAATTAATATACAATTCCAAGATAACAATGGAGAAAAGGCAAAAGATATTGTTACTGCCATAGCTAATGAGTATATCGCCTACGATATTGAGGAAAGAAGTAAAAGTTCCAAAAAAGCACTTCAATTTATAGATTCACAATTAGACAAGTATTATAACAAAGTAAAAGGATCAGAGAATAAGATTCAAGAATTTCAGCAAGGGACTAATTTTTCTACAATGGATCGTTCTACAATCTACTTTGATAGAAGTAATAAATTGGAGAATGAATTATTTGATATTGACTTACAAAAGAAAATTTTGGAGGATATAAAAACATCCATATCCTTAAATAATAAAGATATTGATGTTTATGAGTTGCTGCCAATTTTGGCTGGAACAGAGTATGCAGGTGGAATAATGTCATTGATCACGACTTTAAAGGAACTGTTATTCAAATTAGAAAATATGCAATTTGAGGTAACAAAAGATAGTGAAGCCGTAAAATCTTTAGAATACCAAATTGATGTTCAAAAGAAAGTGTTGTTCGAAAGTCTAAATTCGTCTATTGCAAAACTTTCTATAAGAAGAACAGAGATATTAAGTAAAATATCTGATGTAGAAAAGAAGTTTTTAAATGTTCCGGCAGAAGAATTAGAGTATGCGCGTTTGCAAAGAGTACTTTCTTTAGATGAAAAATTTTATAACCTCTTAATGGAAAAAAGAACTGAATATTCCATTTCAGATGCTGGATTTGTAACCCAGCATACGGTGTTAGATAGAGCATTAATCCCAACGGTTCCAGTATTCCCTAATGAAAAAGTGTTTGTCCTTTTTGGATTTATTATAGGTTTTGTATTAAGCTTGCTTCTCTTATTAGCCAAATATATACTGAAAAATACCATTTCGTCTGTTGATGAAATTATAAGGCATTCTTATGCAGGAGTAAGTGTATTAGGAATTGTTCCAAAGTATAAACATGATATTCCTGTTTCACAATTAGTAGTAAATAAAAATCCTAAATCGATAATTGCGGAGTCATTTAGAGCAATTCGTTCTAACATGCAATTCATTTCTGGTACGGAGGGTAAAAAATTATTGGCGGTAACATCTACTGTTTCAGGAGAAGGGAAGACCTTTTGCGCAATTAATACTGCCGGAATTATTGCTTATTCTGGAAAGAAGGTAGTGATTTTAGATTTGGACATGAGAAAACCTAAAATTCACCTTGGGTTTGGGGTTGAAAATACAGTAGGAATGAGTACACTCCTTATAAAAAGCAAGGAAATAAAAGAATGTATTCACCATAGTGAACTTGAGAATTTAGATTTTATAACTTCAGGTCCGGTTCCACCAAATCCTTCAGAATTAATTATAAATGGAGAACTGGATAACATTGTAAAAAAATTACAACTGGAGTATGATTTTGTAATTATAGATAACCCTCCAATCGGATTGGTTTCTGATGCGATGGAAATACTCAAAAAAGCAGATTACCCAGTCTATGTTTTTAAAAACGAGTACTCTAAAAAATACTTTGTCAATAATGTAGATAGGCTCATGTTGGATAATGGAATAAAAAAATTATCCATTATTTTAAATGCTGTAGAGCATGGGAAAAGTGCTTATGGTGGAGGTTATGGATATGGTTACGGTGGAGGATATGGATATGGTGGAGGATATGGATATGGATATGGTGGCTATTATGAAGATGAACCTAAAGAAAAGTCAGGTTTTTTAAGTGGTATGTTTGGTAGAAAAAAATAATTTCAATGAAATTTATTAATGTAGAGATTGAGGGATTGATCATAATTGAACCCAATGTATTTGAAGATGAAAGAGGTTACTTCTATGAATCGTATAATAAAGATGATTTTTTTAAAAATGGGATAAAGGATCTTTTTGTACAAGATAATCAATCTTTGTCTCAGAGAAATGTACTTCGAGGGTTACATTTTCAAAAACCTCCATTTTCACAAGCAAAACTAATTAGGGTAGTACAAGGCAGTGTGTTAGATATAGCAGTTGATTTAAGGAAAGATTCTAAAACTTATGGACAGCATTACGCTACTGAGTTATCAGCGTTAAATAAAAGAATGTTTTACATTCCTAAAGGGTTTGCTCACGGATTTTTAACATTAGAAGATAACACGATCTTTTCTTATAAGTGCAGCGATTTTTATAATAAGGAATCAGAAGATGCCATATTATGGAATGATAAGGATTTAAATATTAATTGGGGAATTGACAAGCCTGTATTGTCGAAAAAAGATAAAGAGGCATGTGCTTTTAATCAATATGTAACACCATTTTAGATGCATTCATTTTCATGGAAACATATATTATTTTTTTTAGGAGCATTATTGTTCTCAATACTGATTAATAGTATTATGCTGAGGTTTGTTAAGACACTCGGTATTAGAAATGAAAGTGAAACCATAATTAGATGGAGCGATCAGGTTAAACCAGCATTAGGTGGCCTGGTCTTTTATATTATATTTTTATTATCTATTATTCTTCACTCTTTTATTTTTTCGTACGCTGGCAGCAACATAGATTTCAGGTTCACAGGAATAGTTGGTGCAACTTCGCTTGGGTTTTTAATGGGATTGTCAGATGATGCTTACAACACTCGACCTGTTCTAAAGTTCTTGACTCAAGTTTTATGTGGTGTTATCCTCATTTATTCAGGAACATTTATCAATATATTTGATAATAATATTCTCAATTATTCATTGACTATTCTATGGGTGGTAGGATTAATGAATTCGATAAACATGTTAGACAATATGGACGGAATAACAACCATCGTATCTATTGTAATTAGCTTTACTATTTTGTTTTTAATGCTTATCAATAATGAGACTGATAGTGTAGGGACAACTATAGTTATAGGCTTGTTAGCATCATTACTAGGCTTTTTATATTTTAATTGGAACCCCTCTAAAATGTATATGGGTGATACAGGTAGCCAGTATTTAGGAGTGTTATTGGCTGCGTTGAGTATTAATTATTTATGGAATCCTGTTACGACTGTAGAATTTTCTATCTCCAGACAGTTATTAATCCCTTTGTTATCGTTTATTATTCCCATTGTAGATACGACTACTGTCGTGATTAAAAGAATAAGCAAAGGTAATTCTCCATTTATTGGTGGAAAAGACCATACAACGCACCATTTGTCTTACCTTGGCTTGTCAGAAAAACAAGTAGCAGCACTAATTGCACTAATTTCGATAATTTCCTCAGCAATTGTTGTTTATATAATATCAAACATAAAAGTTTGGAGCCATTTATATACGGTTATTTTCATTACTTATTTCTTAATTGTTTTTGGAGCTTTGTTTGTAATAGCCAAAAAAAATATCAATAAATCTTTAGATGATTGACGATAAAGAAGAATTTATTGATGTTATAGGTTCAAGGGTTCATAACCTTAAAAATATCTCCGTAAAAATTCCAAGGAATAAATTAGTTGTAATGACAGGCGTAAGTGGCAGTGGGAAATCATCCTTAGCCTTCGATACCATTTATGCAGAAGGTCAGCGTAGGTACTTAGAAACGTTTTCTGCATATGCTCGAAATTTCTTAGGGACCATGGAGCGTCCTGATGTAGATAAAATTAGTGGGTTGAGTCCAGTAATCTCAATAGAACAAAAAACAATTAGTAAAAATCCAAGGTCAACGGTTGGAACAATTACTGAAGTGTATGATTTTTTTAGGTTGTTATTTGCTCGGGCTTCTGAGGCTTATTCATACAATACGGGAGAGAAGATGGTTAAATACACTACTTCTCAGATTACAGATTTAATAGTAGAAAAATATGAGAATAAGAAACTAATTATTTTAGCATCAGTTGTTAAAGGTAGAAAAGGACACTATCAGGATTTATTTAATCAAATATCGAAACAAGGTTTTATAAAGGTGAGAGTTAATGGGAAGTTAACGAACATAGCACCTGGAATGAAATTAGATCGTTATAAAACGCATGATATTGAGATTGTTATTGATCAGATAAAAGTTAAAAAAGGAGATAAAAAACGTATTTCAAATTCGGTTAACGTTGCGATGAAACATGGTAAAGGATCTATTATGGTCTTTGATGTTGAAGCAAATAAGTATTCTTTACTTAGTAAAAACCTAATGTGTCCAACAACTGGAATTTCTTATGATGATCCAGCACCTAATTTGTTTTCTTTTAATTCTCCATATGGGGCTTGTAAAAAATGCAATGGTTTAGGTTTAGTTTCGGAAATAGACCTTAAAAAGATTATTCCAAATCAAAATTCAACCATTAAAAAAGGTGGGATTATTCCCTTAGGTGAATATAAAAATAATTGGACCTTTAAACAGATAGAGGCCATTGGTGACAATTTTGGGTTTACACTAAACACACCGATTAAAGAAATTTCTGATGAAGCAATAGATTACTTGCTGAGTGGTTCTACGGAAACATTAACAATTCAACAGGAGGTAGCTGGGGTAACATCTGATTATAATATAGAGTTTGAGGGAATTGTGAATATAATAATTCGACAGTTTGAAGAAAATAAAAGTAAGTCAATAGGGAGGTGGGCAAATAACTTTATGAATAAAGTAACTTGTTCAAATTGCCAAGGGAGTAGGCTAAAAAAAGAAGCAATGTATTTTAAAATTGATGATAAATCAATAGCGGAAATTGCAGAAATGGATTTGTTATCACTTTATACTTGGTCTTCTACTGTTCAGCAGAAACTATCTGAAAACCAACAGGTAATAGCAAAGGAAGTATTGAAAGAGATCAATACAAGAGTTAAGTTTTTATTGGATGTTGGATTGACCTATTTATCATTAAATAGAAGTTCAAGGACATTGTCTGGTGGTGAAGCTCAACGAATAAGGCTGGCTACTCAAATAGGTTCTCAACTGGTTAATGTGCTTTATATTTTAGATGAACCAAGTATTGGGTTACATCAGAGAGATAATCAAAAACTAATAACTTCTTTAAAAGAGTTAAGAGATATAGGTAATTCAATAATTGTTGTCGAACATGATAAAGACATTATGCTTTCATCAGATTACATTATTGATATAGGACCGAAAGCAGGATTGCATGGAGGAGAAATAGTCTCAACTGGAAAACCGAAAGATTTTGTGAAAAATAATACGGAAACGGCTAATTTTTTAAGTGGTAAAATTGAGATAGAGATTCCTAAAAAACGAAGGAAGGGAAATGGGAAATACATTGAATTGAAAGGAGCTGTAGGTAACAATCTTAAAAAAATAAATTTAAAGGTTCCGTTAGGAAAATTAATATGTGTTACTGGAGTTTCTGGTAGTGGTAAATCTACACTAATAAATGAAACCCTCTACCCAATATTAAATCAACACATTTATAAAGCGGTTAAAAAACCGTTAGACTATACATCAATAAAAGGATTAGAGCATATTGATAAAATTATTGATATAGATCAATCACCAATAGGAAGAACACCTCGTTCAAACCCAGCTACATATACTGGAGTTTTCACAGACATAAGATTACTTTATAGCAATTTGCCCGATGCTAAAATAAGAGGTTATAAACCAGGAAGATTCTCTTTTAATGTTAAGGGAGGCAGGTGTGAGACGTGTAAAGGAGCTGGAGTAAAAACCATTGAGATGAATTTTTTACCTGATGTCTATGTCGAGTGCACAGATTGTAATTCTAAACGGTACAATAGGGAAACATTAGAAGTGAGGTATAAGGGAAAGTCGATAAGTGACATCTTGAATTTAACGATAAACCAAGCAGTTGATTTTTTTGAAAACATTCCTTCAATTATTCAAAAGATAAGGACGCTACAGGATGTTGGATTGGGTTATATACGTTTAGGGCAACCCTCAACAACGTTATCAGGAGGAGAAGCTCAACGAGTAAAATTAGCAACAGAGCTTTCTAAAAAGCAAACAGGGAAAACGTTTTACATTTTAGATGAACCATCAACGGGCCTCCATTTTGATGATATAAAGATATTTTTAGAAGTTATAGATCGGCTGGTTAATTTAGGAAATACAGTGCTAATTATTGAGCATAATATGGATATTATTAAAGTTGCTGATCATATTGTGGATATTGGCCCAGAGGCTGGTTTAGACGGGGGTACAATTGTTTCAGAGGGAACCCCTGAGAAAATAATACGTAGTAAAGAGAGTTATACTGCTAAGTATTTAAAAGAAGAATTAAAATAAAAGAAGATTATGACAGATGATGAAAAAAAGATAAAGAAAAAATTCAAGAAAAAAGATTGGAACGAAATAAAAACGAATGATTCCTGGATAATATTTAAAGTGATGGCGGAATTTGTGGAAGGGTTTGACAAGATGGCAAAAATTGGTCCTTGCGTTTCAATATTTGGTTCGGCTCGAACTAAAATAGACAATAAGTATTTTGGGATGGCTGAAGGTATTGCTGCTAAATTAGCTGAAAAAGGTTATGGAGTTATTACAGGAGGTGGTCCTGGGATTATGGAAGCTGGAAATAAAGGTGCTTATGAAGCTGGAGGGAGATCAGCAGGATTAAATATAGAACTTCCGTTTGAGCAATTTAATAATAGATACATTGATTCTGACAAGCTTATGAATTTCGATTACTTTTTTGTTAGGAAGGTAATGTTCATGAAATACTCTCAAGGATTTATTGCTTTGCCAGGAGGATTTGGAACATTTGATGAACTTTTTGAGGCACTCACGCTTATTCAAACGGGCAAGATAGGTAAATTTCCAATCGTACTTGTTGGAAAAACTTACTGGGAAGGGTTGGTAGATTGGATAGAGCAAACTGTTTTAGGAGCAGAAAATAATATCAGTGCTAAAGACCTTGATTTGTTTAAGCTTGTGGACAATGTAGATGATGCCGTTAAATGCATAGACGACTTCTACAGCAATTATTTGTTGAAGCCGAACTTTTAACTTTATTAACATTTCCCCGTTTATAAGTGCACTCCTAATTTTTCTAATGACTTTATTTATATGATAGATTTGTCGGTAAGCTAGTTATCAACACGTGTTAATAACTGTTTGTAAAGTTCGGTATTCCGAATATTTGTTTTATTTTTATTGCACTAACGCAATAATCTAACAATTATGAAAAAGATTACCTTATTATCCGCAATTACTTTCCTATTAATAGGGATGGTTTTCAGTCAAGAAAAAAAGTCTGATGGCTTAAAATATATACCTTCAATTGGAGTTCATGG
Organism: Flavobacteriales bacterium; assembly: GCA_029262875.1. Taxonomy (GTDB): domain Bacteria; phylum Bacteroidota; class Bacteroidia; order Flavobacteriales_E; family Vicingaceae. The sequence continues at coordinate 21,765 of JAJCYO010000170.1, read as the reverse complement.
TGGTGCTCTTTCTTACATGGGAGACATCAAAGGATCAAGTGGAGCGACAATGTACACATACTGGAGACCAGCTTATGGGTTTTACTTAGAAAAGAAGATTGGAAGCATCTTTGGAGTTTCCGTTAATGGAATGTTTGGAAAAGTTTCTAAAAGTCAGTTAGATAATAGTGTGTTTCTGAATTTCGAATCAAGCATAACAAATATTGATTTGAATTTACTATTAGATTTTGATAATGGGAAGATAATCAATGAAAATTCATTATTTTCTCCGTATTTATCATTCGGATTTGGATACCTTGCGTTTGATCCAAAGGGAGATTTATCATCAAATGGTGCATTTTATAATCATTGGAGTGATGGTACTTTGAGAGATATGTCTCAGTCTTTTCCTGGAGCTGATACATTATCTTCTGTTTTAGTAAGAGATTATGACTATGAGACAGCCTTAAAAGATAGTACTACTAATTATTCAAAGACATCGTTCACAATCCCAATTAGGTTTGGATTAAAGTTTGAATTATCCAAGCACATCGATGCAAGAATTTCTGCAGCTTATATTTTGACAATGACTGACTACATAGACAATGTTGCTGACGGAGGGAATGATAAAATGTTTTATACATCCTTTGGTCTACAGTATAATTTTTCAACATCAAGTGGGAAAGATGATAAGTATAAAGACTTTGATTTTGCTGACTTAGATAAGGACGATAGTGATGGAGATGGTGTTTTTGATCATAAAGATTTATGCCAGAGTACACCTGAAGGTGTAAAAGTTGATAATAAAGGTTGTGCTTTAGATGGAGATAAAGATGGAGTACCTGATTACAAAGATAAAGAATTAGATACACCGGAAGGATCTTTGGTGACGAAGGATGGAATTACATTAACGGAAGAGATGATGGCAACACAAGAAAAAATGAAAGATTCTGTTGAAACAGAATACAGAGTGTTTGTTGCCGAAGATTTATCAAAAGAGGAAATGGAAGAAATTCAAAAGCAGTATGAAGCTTCAAATAATGGTGCTTCAGTTGGTAATACAACTATCCCTGAAAAATTTCAGGCATTAGATTCAGATAAAGACAACTATATCTCTGCAAAAGAAGTAACCAACGCAATTGATGGTTTCTTTGAAGGAGAAAATAATTTATCCGCTAAGGATCTTAATACTTTAATAGATTTTTATTTTGATCAATAGCACAACAATAATATGAAATGATTAAACAGTTAATTCTATTGATCCAAGTACTTGGATTGTTTTTTTACCAACTAATATTCACTGGAGATTTAACTGTAACTCAGAAACTTCCCGACTCTATAACCCAAGGAACAGAGGCGGTTGTTGAAATCACGATCAAAAAAGAAGATATAACAGGATTTGCTAAAGTTCAACAAGTGTTTCCTGATGGCTTTACTGCAGAGCCTGTTGAGACAAAAGGTGCTACATTCTCTTTTAAAGATAATAAAGTTAAATTCATATGGATGGCTCTTCCAGCCGAAAGTGAATTCACAATATCCTATAAAATAAAGCCGAATGAAACCACTTCTGGAGATTTTACTTTAGGAGGTAAGTTTTCTTTTATTTCAGAAAGCGAAAGAAAAAATATAGAAATACCTACAGCAAATTTCTCTGTAGTTAGCGAACCTCTTGTTGCAGAAACAATACCAGAAGAACCAGCAGAGGAAGAGCCTACGACTGAAGATCCAGCAGAGGAACCTGTAGTTGAAGAGGAGCCTGCTGAAGAAGAACCAGTTATAGAGATAGTAACAATTAATTGTAATAGAACAGTCGAAAGTGTTGAGGATGGAAAATACAAAGTAACTGTAGAGATCGATAAAAAAGGGATACAAGGGTTTGCCAAAATAACAGAACAAATCCCTCCAGGGTTCACCGCAAGCGAAGATGATTCTAAAGGTGGTGTTTTTTCTTTTAAAGAAAATGAGGTTAAAATATTATGGATGGCTATTCCTAAAGGAGATACCTATACTGTTGTTTATAGTATAGAAGCAAATTCAGAAACAGAAAATGGAAGCTATAATATTAAAGGATATTACTCTTATTTAGAAAACGATGTTACAAGTAAATACAATATTGATGGTTCTAATTTTGAGTTAAATGTTGAACAGTTAGTTGCTGAAGAACCAACTCAGGAAGAACCAATAGCAGAAGAACCAGTAGTAGAGGAGCCTGTTGTGGAAGAGCCAGTAATAGAAGAACCTGTTGCGGAAGAACCAACTCAGGAGGAACCAGCAGCTGAAGAACCAGCAACTACGGATAATTCAAATAATAAAGTGACAACTACTCCAAATCCAGAAAATGGTGTTACATACAAGGTTCAGGTTGGGGCGGGGCACAAGACGGTTGCATCAAATTACTTTGCAGTTAAGTTTAACTTACAAGATAACGTAAGTACTATAAACCATGAAGGATGGATCAAATACTTGGTAGGATCTTTTGGAGAGTATAAATCCGCTCGAGATAAGAGAAATAATGTTAGAAATAATGTTAAAACAGCCTTTGTTACAGCTTATAATTCTGGTAAAAGAATTACGGTTCAGGAAGCGTTGATGATTTCTAACCAAAAATGGTATAAATAATTTTTGTATCTTTAATTTATTATCTTCGTATCAGTTATAGATTAAGACTTTTATGCTAAGACGATTATCATTTTTGTTAATTATGTTTTTATTCTGCACTTCTGTGTTTTCACAAGAAGAGAATGATTCTATTGCGGAACCTGAAGAGAAGGCTCCACAAGAGATGATTTATGGACCTACTGTTGGGTTAGGAGTGGGGATGTTCAAATTTTATGGAGATATACTTGATGAAAACTATGGAAATCCATTGGTGAGTAATATTGGTTATGATTTACATGTAAGACAACAATTAAATGCTTATTTAACAGCTAAGTTTTATGTGCTTTTTGGAACATTAAGTGCAAATGAACGCTCGATAAATAGAAACCTTAACTTCAGGTCCAGTATTACTGTTGGTGGATTTGCTTTAATGTATAATTTCGATCAATTTTTGCCAGAAGATAGAATAATTAGCCCATTTATATCTTTAGGAATTGAATCAGTTGAATTTCATTCAAAAACGGATTTGTACGATGAATTTGGTAATGAGTACAACTACTGGAGTGATGGTTCCATTCGAAACATTGCGGAAACGGACCCAAATGCCTCTAATGCTATCATAATACAACGAGATTACTTCTATGAAACAGATTTAAGAGAATTAAATGTAGATGGATATGGAAAATATCCAGAAAGAACTTTTGCAATACCTTTAGGGATAGGTGCTAAGATGCACATGACTAAAAATATAGATTTTACAGTTGGTACATCTCTCCATTTTACATTTACAGATGTAATTGATAATATAACAGAAGAAAGTGGTGGTGAAAGAATTGGAACTCAGGCTGGAAACGGTGGTAATGATAAATTTTTAATGAGCTCTTTTTCTGTGAGTTATAACTTTTTAAAGCATAAGAAAAAAGAAGAAATAGAAGAATTTGAAGAAGATATAGATTATTTAGCCTATGACACCGAAGATGAAGATGGTGATGGGGTTATTGATTTTATTGATGAATGCCCTTGGACTCCACCAGGAGTTGAGGTTGATGAAAAGGGATGCCCATTGGATAAAGATGGCGATTTCGTTCCAAACTATAAGGATGATGAGTTAGAAACACGTGAAAAAGCTCCTGTGACACCAAATGGAGTTGAAATGACCGATACTATGATATACATAGCTTATCAAAGATATTTAGATTCTACAGGAATGTTCTCAGATACTGAGACTAGAATTATTGCTGCTGAGAAGAGAAAGAAGAAGAAAAAGTATAAAGTGCAAGTTGGTGAGTTTACAGAAGCTATTGACGCAGACTTAGTGGATAAGTTTTTAAGTATTCCAGATGTAGAAATAAAAACATTTGGTGATAGTTTAACAGTAATTGCAGTTGGAGATTACGATAACCTACCCGAAGCGATAAAACGTAAGATGCAATTGACTTCTGAAGGGTTTGATGCGGCTATAGTAATTGAGGAAGAGAAAGATGGAACATTTAAATCAGTCGGAGATGCGGCCAATAACATGTCTGTTGATAATGTTGATAGTGACCCAGTAAATTCTCAAGGATTAATTTTTAGGGTTCAATTGGGAGCATTTTCTAAACGTTTATCTAAGAATTATCTTAATGGGTTAAACAATATTATGGAGATTAAGGCAGATGATGGCTTATGGAAATACCTCTATACTGGTTCTTTTAAAACAATGGAAGATGCCGCGAGTAAGAAAATAGATTTGGCTGTTGATTATGGTGTTGAAGATGCGTTTATTGTAGCATATAAGGATGGAAAACGAATTCCATTATCACAAGCTGGTGTAGAATCTTCGGCTGTCGAAAATATTAGGCCTAATGAAGATAAAAGCTATGATAAAGCCTCTGTTAAGTTTAAGGTTCAGATAGGTAGCTATAAAAATCAACTACCAACCGAGGTGTTAAGTAAGTTTATGGAAACGGAGGGAGTTGAGCAAACAGAATTAGAAGGTGGTTTAACTCGATATACTGCTGGAGGTGAGTTCACGAGTTATGAAGAAGCTGAAGCATTTAAAGCTAAAATGGTCGAAAATGGAATAGGAGGAGCATTTATTATCGCCCTTCATAAAGAAGAGCTAATTCCTGTTAATAAGGCCAAAGAGATCCTTTCGGAGTAATAGTCTTATTTCTTTATTGCAATTATTTTAGGAATTATGGTAGCCAATGCTATAGTCAAAAGTAGTAATGATGAATTTTAACAGCATTTCAGCCATCAAAAAGAACGGGTTTAAAGGGTTTAAAACGGTTCAAGAATTATGGAGCAATAGAGAATCTATTCCAAAAGAGAAAGGCGTTTATTTGATCATTGATGCCGATCCGGAGCATGCCGAATTTCTTTCCCAAGGTGTTGGAGGGTATTTTAAAGGAAAAAATCCTAATGTCTCTATAAATGAATTGGCTTTGAATGTCGTTTCAGGTGTTAAAGTAGTATATATAGGAAAAGCGGGAAGTTTAGCTGGAAAGGCAACGCTAAATTCAAGGATTGGTCAATATTTAAGGTTTGGACAAACGAAGAGTGTGGGACATTGGGGAGGAAGGTACATTTGGCAATTAAAAAACCATCCCAACCTGATATTTTGTTGGAAATTAACAGCGCATGATCCAAGAGAAATAGAAAGACAACTGCTGAAAGACTTTGTCAAACAACATCACAAAAGGCCATTCGCAAATCTTACAGGATGATTTACTTCACATAAGGAACCTTAATAACCTCAGTTTCCTCATTTTTATTAAGTGTTATAATAAATAAGCTACTGCTCAATTCATTTACATTTAAAGTAAACATTGCCGAAGGATTGCTTTCAGCATAAACAATTTGCCCAAGTACATTTCTTATCTCTAAAAAATCATAATTATTGTTTGCCATATCAATGGATAAAATACCATTGTTTACCCATGTAGTAACTTCACCGTTAGACATGTTCTCATCAATACCAGTAGCATTTCCAACAACTGTAATTAAACGACTATAAGATTTAGAGCAATTCGTATTTATACTTGCAGATAAATTTACCAAGTAATCACCAGCTTGAGTATAATTATGAAGTGGAGAATGTACTATAGAATTAGTTCCATCATTAAAATCCCAAAAATAATTGGTTGCATTAGCAGATTGATTAGTAAAGGTAATGTTACCACCATTACTTATATAAATAGTATCATTAATAGTATTGAAATAACTTGTTATTTCGTTTGGCTGGTTTACTAAAACAGTTTTAGTAGTATTTCCACAAACCACATCTGTTGTTTCTATGCTGTAATTTCCAGCGGGTAAATTAATAATAGAGTCTGTGTAAACATTAGTATTTGAGGAAATGGTAGTTCCCAAGCTATTTTTCCATGTGATATCAAATGGTGTAGAACTGTTTTTCGAATAGATAATCTTAGCATCTGTATTACCATTACAGCTAACATCTGTTGTATTAATGCTAAAAGGTGCTCCAATGTGCAGTAGGAACCTCGCTGTTGAAGTAGAATCGTAAATATAGGCAGTGAATGACGAAACAGTATTTAAATCGTATATAGCACCTGTAAATAAGTCTTCTAGGATTAGACAAGCAGAATTACTAAAAGAAGCTATATTCTCTATATCTATATTATGAATTCCACTAACTCCAGTTAAGATTTTAATAGGAATATCAATTTGTTGGTGAGGCAATTGATTAATTGAAAAATCAACACCATTTGTAACGCTTGATACAATAGGTAAATTAGTATTTACTGAAATCATTTTTCGTGCATCATAGTCTTCATCAAAATTATTTGTGGCATTACTCTCAAAATTAATGGCCAACTCATCCTGTCCATAACTATTCTGAGCTTTAATTCTTAACGGCAAGATGATGGTTTTAAGAAAAGAACCATCAACAGCTGTTTTGCTTGATTCAGTTACTTGGATCGCAGCTAAAGCACTTGTTGCCTGTACCCAAATTGCTTGGGAAGAAGCCACGTTTCTTGATCCTCCGTTTGTGCCTATCCCCCCGGAATAACTAGCAAATTGTTGTAAATCAGGATTCCATATATAGATAGCATTATTAATTCCTGTTTTAGTTATGTTTGGAGAATCCCAATCTAAAGTAGATGGGTATGGATTCCCTACCATATTCCAACCATCATCTGTAGGCATTCCAGAGTTAGTGTAAGATAAAGGAAGACTAATATTCCCAACATTAGGTGGCCCTGTAATATCAATTGTAAAAGGCTGAGTACCGGTAATAGTATCACCACTCCAAACCCATATTCCCTCTCCTACAGCTAAAGGATTAGTTGTGTTTGTTGCAGCCACAAAACCGCTATCTTGAAAACTCGGTTGAGTCTCGTCATAAAAATAGATAGAGGCCCAAGGGTTTGCTGCTGTGGGCCACAACGGGAAATCCGAACCAGTAAAACCACTAGTGATAAAGTCATCATTAAAGTCAGCAAGTGTAGTGCCTGAAACTGCAGAAGTCAGAAATCTCCAATCAGTCGCTCCGGCATCTATATAACGTTCCATCGTAATGTCTCCAGAAATAGGATTAAAAAAGGAACAATTTGAAGTGGTATTAAACACATTGGTTCCCACTGTTGGTGTCGTTCCATCAGAAAAAATAGGAGCTCCCGTTCCATCATAAAGAATGTAGGAGTTTTCAAACTCGTATATACCAGCTGTATAATTCAATTGTACGTTGGCACCAACAGCTGCAATAAAATTACTGATAGAATTAGATCCTTTAGCAAAATAAGTACCTTCAATTATACCATCTATTAGCACAGTAATATAACCACCGTTCCAGCTATCTCCGTAAGTATCAGACATATCCAATGTATACATACATTTAGAAGTTAATTCATCAATTCTTCCTGTTCCAGATGCATTAGAAACAACAGTTAAAGCATTATTTGTATTAAAGTTTCCTGTGGCAATGCCTATGTCTAATGTTCCATTAATGTTAATACTTCCAGATGAAATACTTGCTCCGTTAACGTTGTCAATAGTTAAATTGTATAAATCCTGATTGGTAGCTCCATTAATACTATTGGCTGCGGTACCCTTTAAAGTAACTTTTCCGTTATTGGCAGTAAATGTCCCATTATTTGTCCAATCTCTATAAATATCAATGTTGTTCGATCCAGATAGCGTTAAACTTGCTCCAGCATCTATTTGTAGATTTTTGCAAACTGCACCAGCAGCTCCTATCGAAGGCATGTTAGAAGGACCATTAGGAATGATCGCATCCAATTCGGTATCAGGAGCGCCAATATCCCAGTTGGCATCATTAAACCAATCAGAATTTACCGACCCATTCCAAGTAGATGCAGTTTTAAATACAAGTTGTGCTTGAGGTTTGTTAGCACTTCTTGTTCCGGGCGTATTCCCACATATGCTACCTGTATTATCATCTTTAGAATACCGGTATCCTCTATTTGTATTGTAAATTCTACATTGACCAGAAGCATCCCAGGTAGGTTGAATTTGAGACCAACAAATTTCTACTCCAATGTTTTGTACACCATCCCAGTTAAAGGGAGTATCAAAAACAATCATATCATATCCTCCTGGATTTGGAGAATAGCTAAAAGCTGTTTTTACCGTAGTCCAACCTGTTGTACCAAGAGCATTATTTACATTGTTTGCAGTAGTATGTTTTATTTTGACTGTATAACCTGGAATAGCGTATACAGGTTGATTTGTTACATAGAATCCTAATTGAGATAGAGTGTTTGCACCATTTGCCCCAGCAGCATTAATTTCGGCCGCAGTATAAACAAACTGAGATACTTGTCTACGGAAATAGGTATTGACTGGTGATGCGGTAGTTATACCATTAGTAGCAGTACCAGAGCCTAACTGTACCACCTGAGCATCTATGCTCAAATAAGCTAATATTGATATGAATAAGAGTAGTGTATTTTTCATTATAGCCTTAACCAATTTATTGGCCCAATAAACCGAGCCGTATAAAATGCTTACCAAAAATAAGCAAATCCACTTAATTACACAATACGTAAAAACACGTAAATAATGCAATGATATTCTTTAAACGTATTATAAACACTAAAGGTTGCATTAAATTATAATAAAAAAAGAGGAATACAGTTTTGATCGTCTAAATCGATTAATCAGTACTAATCTAAATTGATTTAGGAGGAATAAAGTTGGTGTTAATATTTAGTGGTTTTCTGTCCGGTTTGCTGTATAAACTTCCCATTTATTTAATACAGCTTTCATATCTTCTGGTAAGTTGGATTCAAACTGAAGCCACTTACCTGTTTTTGGATGCTCAAATCCCAATGATTTTGCATGAAGCGCTTGTCTCGGAAGTAGATTAAAGCAATTTGTAATAAACTGTTTGTATTTGCTGAATGAGGTTCCTTTAAGAATTCTATCCCCCCCATAAGAATCATCATTAAATAAGGGATGTCCCACATGCTTCATATGAACTCTTATTTGATGTGTACGACCTGTTTCTAACTTACACTCTATCAATGTAACATAACCATATCTTTTGAGTACTTTATAATGGGTTACCGCATGTTTTCCATAATCTTCTTCTGGAAAAACATCCATTACTTTTCTATTTTTTAAGCTTCTTCCAACATTACCTTCAACTGTTCCATTCTCTTCCTTAACATCTCCCCACACTAAAGCATGGTACCTTCTTTCGGTATTTCTATCAAAAAATTGTTTTCCCAAATGTGTTAATGCATGTTCCGTTTTAGCGACAACCATTATTCCAGTGGTATTTTTATCCAGGCGATGAACCAAACCTGGTCGATTAGGAACATCTGTTTTGGGAAGATTTTCAAAATGAAAAATCAGTCCATTTACTAAAGTACCAGTAAAATTTCCATATCCAGGATGAACAACTAACCCTGCTTGTTTGTTAACCACCAAGACGTCATCATCTTCATACAAAATATCTAAAGGAATATCTTCTGGTATTAATTCAATTTCAGTTGGTGGGTAAGGAAGTTCAACGGTAACCTCATCAAATGGTTTAACTCTATAATTTGATTTCACCGATTTTTTATTCACTTTGATGTGCCCATCGGCAGCAGCATTTTGAAGTTTATTTCTCGTTGTATTAGAAATGCGATCCATTAAGAATTTATCAACTCTTAGAAGCTCTTGTCCTTTGTCAACAGTAAAATTGTGGTGTTCAAAAAGTCCTTGGTTTTCGGTTAAATCTTCTTCTTGCTCCAATTTATTTAGATATAATTATTTTTTTCAATACGAAGTTCTTGGTGTCATTATTCACGAAGCGAACAATGTATATACCGTTGGAAACATTAGAAACATCAATTTTATTAGAAATAGAAGACGCTGTTTCAATAATTACTTTACCATAAACATCAATTAATTGAATATGGTAAAAGTTATTGCCAGTGCTATTGTTTTTAAAATAAATAGTGTTTGTTGTAGGGTTAGGATAGACTTCAAAATCATCTTTAATCGTTTCTTTTTCATCAACACTCACTTGAGGGTCGACTACACTACCGAAGACTGGCCTTAGCATTAAAGAGCCATCAGGCATACTTGCTGTGGGGTTTTGCCAAACACCAACGGCATTAAAATGAACTTTGGTTCTATTGTTAGTATTAACATCCCATCCTACATTTAAAAATTCAGAAGAAATTTTTTCCCAACCAAAATAATAAGTCCCAGCAGGAAGGTAAAGGGGTACATCTAAGTCATAATTTAGGAACGCGTTTGTGTTAGTATAGATAGGGCTAGTGAAAAGTGCAGCTGGTTGAGAATATATTTCAACTTCTGGACTTAGGCTACTCCAAACTTTTAATCTAAATGTTTGAGCACTTAAATTATTCATTATTGGATTAAAATATATTTGAAAAGATTTTAAGGTGTCATTTTTCTTAATGTTAAACTCATGTGCTAATTTAGACCCAATGCCTTGCACACCATAACCACCTTCAGCACTTCCATCATCATAAGCATAGTATGAGCCAAAAACTTGATAAGACTCAACAGTATCATTGTTGGTATGAACATCTGTGGGAGTTACCGTAAAGTAATTTTTTATTTGAAATACTTTCGTTTGAGATGCATCCGATGGAAAAGAAAAATTATTAATGGGTAGATTATAAACCGCTTGCGGTTCGGTCAAATTTGAATAAGGAGCTACATTCTTTGATGATGCAGTTGTTGGATATGGTACTCCAATATTTGGACCTACACCATTATTATCTATCACTTGATATTTGTAAAAAACAGCATAAGTGGAGCTATGATTATTTCGATAGGTTACATTCATTGCGGTATCCATCAATCCAATGGTATCAGTTAAATAGTGAGACCATGGCATAGCCGTAAATTCTGCTAACATGCTATGGTGGTTTGTGATAAATGATACATCATTTAAAGCTGTATCAGCATGATTTCGATTCTCATCTAAATAAACATAATCGATGTTCCAATGATCAACATTACCTGATAGTGTTGCCCAGTTTAGAAAACGGAATTGGAATTCATTATTTTGAAAAGAAGTATCTACAGGTATCATCACTTGCTGGAATGGTTGGTTAGCAGCTCCTTGAGCTCCCCACATTCTCACCCAACTACTATCTGATTGTCTAAAGAACTCTAATCTTAGACTATCTTTTGTCTCAGGTTTATTGCCATTACCCTGTGGTTGGTAATAAAAACTTAAAAATACACTATCAATGATAGTTGATAAATCAACTTGCTGAGAAGTTAGTGAATCAGCAGGTCCGTAAGCTGTTGGTAAAGCAAAATTATATGGGGTTCCGGTTTGATCCAATCCGTCTAAAGTAGCAACTCCAAATGTAATCGGATTATCGGCAAAATTAGAATTAATATAAGCATCCAAATCTTGCCATAGTGCTGGGTTTGGGAAAATATTGTATTGTGAAAAATCGTCTATAAAAGGTAAGGTTAGTAAAGCCTTATCGTTAGTAGATTTTTTAATGTAAGGAGAATTTGGATCGTCAATACTTGAATTGTAAAAAGCCCTTATTGTATTGTTCATACCTAACTCTATAAGCGTATCTTTTTGTGCTGAAACAAAAGTTACAGTAAAAAAAAGGAATAGTGTTGTGTATATTTTTTTAGTGAGCGTCATTTAAAGAATCTGTTGGTATAGTAGTAGTTGTATCATTCGCCATAGTTTCATCATAGTTTATTCTTGAACTATCACACGTAAAATATAAGTCTACTAAGCTACCCATATTTATTGGGTTTTTTAAACTTCTCATTGGTGTTTGACGATAAACTTTGGCATTTAAAGAGTCCTCTTTTGTCGTACATTGACAATTTTCATAATCATTAAACCCAATACTAAGAGCAGACTCCATTAATTTACTTTCTGCTTCATCTTTTGTTAAATTTAATAAATAAGGAACCAGTACTTTTACATTACTTGTCCCGCTACCAATAGTGAGTAAAACGGTAGAACCTTTCTTTATTTTAGTGTTTGGCTTCACTTCTTTTCCATTTATTTCTTGTCTTATTACACAGTTAACGCATTCAGACGGGATATATTTTGTTTTAACTTTTAGTCCATAACTCTCTAATTTTGCAATGGCTAATCGAAGAGACATTTCCCCAGCAACACTAGGCATAGAAATTTTAGGAGGAACTATCTTTGATGTCGTAATATATATGGTTCTATTTTCTTTTACTAAATCATCTGGAGAAGGGTTTTGCTCCAATACAATTCCTTTTTCAGCATCAGATACATATATGGAATCAAGAATGGTATAACGTAGTTTTTTTTCAACCAAAATTTCTTCAACTTCATCAATAGTCAATCCTTCCAATGATGGTACACTTACAGTTTCTCCATGCATTGTATAACTATCAATAAACTTAAAAATTCCCCAAAAGGATAAAATGACAAATAGTATTGCTATACCTAAATTGATTAGAAAAGCTTTGCTACGTAGAAATTTGAACATCGATAAGTTTTAATTGAAAGCAAATATATGAAACAGTGGTTTATAAATCAATACTATAACTTACACCATAAACATGATTATGTTTTAGGTTTCTTGTGTTAAACTTATTTTCATACATATAGAAAAGTTTAACAGCACTATTATCATTGATTTTATAAGAACTTCCTAAAGATATTCGAGTTCTATTAATAACCTTTTCATCATTAAACTGATAGTAAAACTCGTAAGCAACAAAAGGAATGATGTTCTTCTTGAGTTTATACTTGATAGCCAGTTTGTTCCTACTAAAAGTTGGATTGTTGTCTTCTGGTAGTGCACTTTTAGTTTGTACTTTAGTTCTAAAAGAAAAACGAAAATCATTTAATTTATGTTTATATGTTACTCCAATATCAATTCGATGCTTCATATCGTAATTGCGGGTTTCATAATCATTATCTCTACTATACCTATAGTTTAGAGCAACATAAACACCTTTTATCACTTTGTACTGTGCACCTATTTCACTAAAAAATTTATCAACATGAGATGCATTTTCGTCCATTCTTAATTCTTCACTAAAAGAAAATTCAAACTTCTTTATTTTTTTATTGACAGATACACCAGCCCATACTTTAGCATCGCTTACAACTTGAGCTTTAGTAAGGAATGGAAATAATAATAGTATTATGATTAACTTTTTATTCATTCTTATTACTTACGTAAGTGGACTCATTGTAACTGTTGTCAGGATTCTCTTCGTGATAATAAACGATTATTCTAACCGTATCTCTCAAAAAATCAATTTTACCAATTTGAACACGATGTATATCCAATCCAGTTCTTTCTTTTAAATCAGTTATTAATTGATCATGGTTTTCAGGTTTTACATTTTCAATTTTTTCGTAAAGTACATCTTTTCTTGACTCATGTTTTAACAAAAATACTTTTTCGAGTAAAAAAGCCCCAGTAATAATGGCAACATTAGTAAACACAACTTCACCTATACTTATCTTATTATTAGTTAATGAATTAATAATGGCAATGGCTATTATCATAAAAAGATAAGTCATCTCTTTAATAGGGAGCTGTTCCGTTCTATACCTTAAAATTCCAAAGATGGCAAACAACCCGAACGCAAAGCCAAGCTTTAATTTAACACTATTCAGCAGGATACATATAAAGAAAATTAATATGTTAAACATGAAATAAGTAAACAGGTAATCTTTCCTTTTATGTATAGGGTAATAAATTAATCTGATAATGATAAAAGCAACAATGAAATCCATAACGAATCTAATGATCATTTCTCCAAAATCATTATAGTCCCATAACTTTGACCCTAATATTGGAATCTGATCGACATTTTCCGTTACCTTTAGTAGAATAGTATTAAGCATGTTTGAGTTTATTTATTTTTAAAATTCGTTCTTTAAAATTATTCTGTTTTAAGTTTTTATTCAATAAAGCAGTACCAACACAATATTTACTCATGCCGCTTTTTTGAATGTGGTGCTTTTTTATGGCTTTAATAAAATCAGAATTACCAGAAGCTTTTTCTTGTTTTACTTCAGCAATAATAATATGAGGAATACCTTTTTCGGTATTCTCTGAGAATGACTTAAACACTAAATTTAAATCAACTGTCAATCGTTCATTCTGAGTTTTATGAACCAAAGTTAAACGGGTAAAGCTGTTCCACATAGCAGGAAGAACTTCATCACCTTTATAAAAAGAATTAGCCTCAATAAAATCCTTAGAAACCTGAGATAGAATGGTCTCAATGCTACCAGTTTTTTTTCTTGCTTTTATTGTTCTTCCTTTATTATTTTTGAATTTGACTTCTAAAAAGTTCAATTCAGATTCAATGTATTTTCTAAATCGAATTTTGATTCTGTTTGCTTTTCCATTATGATGTTGAATGTAACTTCTTAATTCCTTTGTGTCATAATAAAGCGTCTCGTAGCTATTCGTTCGTTTTTCTTTAATCTCTAAAACAGAATAAAAGTCCCTAATTTCATTCAAGATAACGGGTAGTAAATCAGCATTGAAAACAAATTTGGTATCCGTTCTATTTTGCAATTTAACCCTATCCATTTCCTCTAAAGAGATGGGGTCTAACTGATTTAATATATTATTTAATTTATCCAATTACTTTTCAACTTCGATTGTTCCAACGCTACCTTCTTCATTGCCACTAATGGTAATTGCTTTAAAAACAGGGGACTTGCCAGATGGTTCGTTTAAATCTAATGTATAGCAATATAATCTATAAGAGCCTTCTCTTAGGTTTTTAAACTCAAAAGTACCGTCATAGTTTGTCTTCATATCATCATCATAAATATTGTCATCTTCTCCATAAATGATGTAAACATCATAATCTGGGGCATCGTATTCATCTCCTGCATTAAACCCTGTAACATCAGTCATATGAACCGTACCTGAGATAGATGATCTGCCCCCTTCACCTTCTTCTTTAGAACAGGAGAACAGCGTAATTATGATAAGACCTACTATAAAAAAGTGTTTTTTCATTGTTAATTTTGTTATGTTTGACTTCTTTAATTTTAAGAAGTTTAAAAGTAACATTAATAAATTGTTAAATGAATAAAAAATCACTGAATATCGAATTTATAGAATATGATTCAACTAACGGTATAGATGAGGATTTATTAGGTTTAATAGACCAAGCTGAAGGAAATTTACATAATGCTTACGCTCCATATTCTAATTTTAAAGTGAGCGCAGTTTGTAAAATGGCTAATGGAGAAATTGTAAGTGGTACCAATCAGGAAAATGGAGCTTATCCCTCTGGACTTTGTGCTGAAAGGGTAGCTGTATTTGCTGCGAAATCGGAATTTCCGAATCAAAATATTGATAAAATTGTAATCACAACGGAGCATTCAAGCGAGCAACCAGTATCACCTTGTGGTGCTTGTAGACAAGTGTTGATTGAGTATGAAACCACTCAAAATCAATCCATTGAATTAATTTTAAAATCTGGAGATTCTAAAATCTGGCATTTTAAGAGCATTAAAGATCTTTTACCTTTTGCTTTTGATGGAGCGAGTATCCTTAAAAAAGATTAAAATCATAAATATTTATTCTAAATTTGTGCGTTAACATTAAAACTTATGGCAAAAAAGAATAAATTTTCTAAGGCACAATACTTAAGCTGGTACGAATCAATGTACCTTATGCGAAAGTTCGAGGAGAAGTTGAGTCAACTCTATATTCAGCGTAAGTTTGGTGGTTTTTTACATTTATACATTGGACAGGAAGCTGTTGTTGCTGGAGCAGTTTCTGCAACTAAGCCAGAGGACAATATGATAACTGCCTATCGTTGTCATGCGCATCCTATAGGAAAAGGAACTGATATTAAATATATGATGGCAGAGCTTTATGGTAAAACTACTGGATTATCTAAAGGTAAAGGTGGTTCCATGCACATGTTTGATGTAAGTAAAAGAGTCTTTGGAGGGCATGGCATTGTTGGTGGCCAAATTCCGTTAGGAGCTGGTTTAGCTTTTGCAGAAAAATACAAGGGAACTGATGCTGTAACGATGTGCTCTATGGGAGATGGTGCAATTCGACAAGGGGCATTGCACGAAGCCTTTAATATGGCTATGACATGGAAATTACCAGTGATATACATTATTGAGAATAATAAGTATGCTATGGGAACTTCAGTAGAAAGAACATCAAATGTTACTGAGTTATACAAGATTGGTTTGAGTTACGATATGCCGGGTGAAGCGGTTGATGGAATGGATGTAGAAGCAGTTCACAATGCGATTGAGAAGGCTGCAAAGCATTGTAGAGAAGGAAAAGGACCTTACTTGCTGGAAATGGAAACTTACAGGTTTAAAGGGCATTCAATGTCTGATCCACGTAAGTACAGAACAAAAGCAGAGGAAGAAGAATATCAAGATGATGATCCAATTAGTAAAGTCTTGAAAACAATTAAGGCAAATAAGTATGCTACGGATAAGCAAATTGAAAAAATCCATGATAAAGTAAAAAATCAAATTCTTGATGCTATAAAGTTTGCTGAGGATTCTCCTTTTCCAGAGCCAGAAGCAATGTATGAAGACATTTATGCAGAAGATTATCCTTTTATAAAAGATTAATAAAAACACTAATTAAGTAAGAATAATGGCTGAAATAGTTAGAATGCCCAAATTGAGTGATACCATGACGGAAGGTGTGGTAGCTAAATGGCATAAAAAAGTTGGAGATAAAGTGAGCGAAGGTGATTTATTGGCTGATATAGAAACGGATAAAGCAACAATGGAATTCGAATCTTTTGTTGATGGTACACTCCTGCATATTGGAGTTCCAGAGGGAGGTACATCACCTGTTGATACTGTTTTGGCAGTATTTGGAGAGAAAGGGGAAGATTTTTCAGCTTTACTAAAAGAGGAACCGAAAGCAGAAGTTGTAGCGGAAAAGAAACCTGAAGAAAAGCCTATAGCACCAGTAACTGTAGAAGTTAAAAAAGATACACCAAAAGTAGTAGAGGCAGCTAAAACTTCACCTGTTGTAACGACTCTATCTAATGGCAATGGTAGAATAATGGTTTCACCATTAGCGAAGAAATTAGCTGCAGAGAAGAACATTAATCTTGCAATGGTTAATGGAAC
Source organism: Flavobacteriales bacterium (assembly GCA_029262875.1). Taxonomy (GTDB): domain Bacteria; phylum Bacteroidota; class Bacteroidia; order Flavobacteriales_E; family Vicingaceae. Next base: position 4,628 of record JAJCYO010000170.1, on the reverse strand, counting down.
TGGTGATGGTGGTAGAATTGTAAAAAGAGACATTGAAAATTATGGTGGTGGAAGTGCTGCCAACTTTGTAAGAGTAGAAAAATATACGGAAGTACCAGTGTCGCAAATGCGAAAAGTTATTGCTCAACGGTTAGGAGAAAGTAAATTTTCAGCGCCTCATTTTTACCTAACGATGGATATAGACATGGATAATGCCATTTCTGCTCGTAAGTCCATTAATGCAATTGCACCGTTAAAAGTTTCATTTAATGATATCATTATTAAAGCAGTATCTTCTGCTCTAAAGAAAAATCCAGCTGTAAACTCATCATGGTTAGGAGATAGAATAAGGTATAATGAACACATAAATATTGGTGTGGCAGTGGCTGTTGAAGATGGATTATTGGTTCCTGTGGTACGATTTGCAGATGGGAAAACGCTAAGTCAAATTTCTACAGAAGTAAAGGATTATGCTGTTCGAGCAAGAGACAAAAAATTACAACCAGAAGATTGGGAAGGAAGTACGTTTACCATTTCTAATTTAGGAATGTTTGGGATTGAAGAATTTACGGCTATAATTAATCCACCAGATGCTTGTATTTTAGCAGTTGGAGGAACAAAACAAGTTCCTGTTGTTAAGGATGGTAAAGTAGTTCCAGGAAATGTAATGAAAGTAACACTTTCATGCGATCATAGAGTAGTGGATGGTGTTGCTGGTTCTAAATTTTTACAATCATTTAAAGATTATATGGAAAACCCGGTAATCTTATTAGGAGCCCAGAATATATAGTACTTAATTCTTAAGAACTCCTATAGCTAGCCAGTCAGCAACAGCTTGCCTATTACTTTCCATAGTAAATCTTTTTTGGTCTAAACCATTCATGATGTTACCCAATTCAATGTAAATCGTTGCAGGATAGGATTCACGAATCATATGTAAATCTCTTGTGGTTACCGTTCCTTTGTATCCTCTTCCTTTTTGATGTTCTTTATACTTTTCCTTGATGGTCTTATGAAGTTGATTTGCCATTGATTTACCCAATTTACTTGAAGAATGGTGGTAAAAAAACATGTCAGCACGTTTAGTTTTACTTTGAGAATCAATGTGTAAAACAATCATATATTGCTTTTTATTTGCCTGCTTATTTTTCAGATAAAGTTCATTTACCATATCCGATCGCTGTTTAAGTCGCTTTTTTTGATCCAAAGGGATTGTTTGTTTCTTCCAGCATGTTTCATCTCTATCACAAGGTAGAATATCTGTTGATCGAATACCATCATTCGTATCTCGAATTATTAAATAGACCATTGCACTGTGCGATAATAGGTTTTTAGCCAATCTTAATGTTATGTCGTAAGCGTACTCATCTTCGCATAAGGAGGCGCTGCCATATTTCCCAATTGCTCCAGGGTCTGGACCACCATGACCACTGACTAAATAAAAAGTAGAGCCACTTAATTCAGTATCAATAATTTCAACTGATTCATGAGTTTTTCCAAAAATGGGAAAGACTTTTACATTAGGAGCAGCTTTTTCGTTAGCTGAGTTTTTAATAGTATTACATTTTACTAATAGGTGGTTTGGAACCCATAATTCACCGTTTTTGTAAGCATCTTTTTTAACCTTAGTTTTTAACAAATCATTATTGTAAGCTTCAATTTTTTTAGCGATTTCCCAATCTGTTATTCCGAGTGTTGAACGAATACTTTTACCATCATACTGAAAAGTTTTAATTGGTAGCAAATATGATTTTCCAGCAAGAATCAACTCTTTGCTTTTTAGGGTATTTAGTTTGCAAAACTCAGCATCGTTACAAGAATAATTATCTATTAAGTACTTTTTAAAAATAGAAATGAGGACCTCTCCCTTAACAACTTTAATTTTTAAGTTACTCTGGGAAAGTAGTCCAAATGGTAAAATTAAAAAGAGTATAAATAATTTACTTTTCATAACAAACAACAGTTTCCATCACTGTAATTGTGAAATTCATGAATTTTAAGAACCTTATTAATTTGAATGTTTAAAGTTTTCAAAAGTTAGTTGTTAATCCGATCAAAATCATTGATTAAATATTTAGAGTACAACATAAAATCTATACATTTCTGTTTACTTTTAACCCTCAATGAGCAACCACTTTTTAGATACCAAAATAGAATTCCTAAAAGGAGTGGGACCTAAGCGTGCAGAGATGCTTAGGAAGGAATTGGGAATAGCTACTTTTGGTCAGTTGTTGGTTTATTACCCCTTTCGTTACGTTGACAAGTCTAAGCTTTATACTATTTCTGCAATCGCATCTGATGAAGCATACCTCCAATTAAAGGGAAAAATAACTGATTTAAAAACTTTAGGAGAACGAAGAGGGAAGAGGTTGGTGGCTACGCTAAAGGATGAGACCGGAGAGATTGAATTGATATGGTTTAAAGGGATTAAATGGTTGGCATCTTCTATTGTTATCGGACAAGAATATATTGTTTATGGGAAGCCATCAAAGTATAACAACAGGTACAATATTGCTCACCCCGAATTAGATGATGTTGATCAATCACTTATTGCGAACAAAGTAACATTAGAGGCAGTTTACCCTACTACAGACCTGCTTACCAGAATGAACTTAAATTCGAAAGGAATACATAAAATTCAAAAAAATCTTATTCCACAACTTGGGGGAAAAATTAATGAAACTTTACCATTAGAATTATTAGATAGACTCAAACTTATAGGTAAAGAAGAAGCCGTAATTAATGTACACCAACCGTTAAACAACCATCTGCTTCAAAAAGCGAGGCATCGATTAAAATTTGAAGAGCTATTCTATTTACAACTGAACATGCTTCGGCAAAAGGTTGTTAAAACAGAAACAATTAAGGGAGCTACCTTTAATAAGGTAGGAAAATATTTTAATCAATTTTTTAATGAAAATTTACCATTTGAATTAACCGGTGCACAAAAGAGAGTGTTAAAGGAAATTCGAGATGATGTTGGCTATGGAAAACACATGAATCGGTTATTACAAGGAGATGTTGGAAGCGGTAAAACGATAGTGGCTTTGATGAGTATTTTAATTGCAATTGACAATGGATATCAAACCTGTTTAATGGCTCCAACAGAAATTTTAGCGAATCAACATTATGAAGGAATAACGGAGTTGCTAAAAGGAATTGATTTAAAAGTGGAGCTACTGACTGGTTCTGTAAAAGTGGCTAAACGAAGAGAAATTCATGAGCAATTAGAAAACGGAGAATTAAATATCCTAATAGGAACCCATGCTTTAATAGAAGATAAAGTCAAGTTTCAAAATTTAGGTTTTGTGGTAATAGATGAGCAACATCGTTTTGGGGTTCAACAACGTTCTAAATTATGGAGAAAGGGGAAACAATTCCCTCCGCATGTGTTAGTGATGACGGCTACACCAATACCTCGGACTTTAGCCATGACTTTTTATGGCGATTTAGATGTTTCTGTAATTGATGAATTACCACCAGGTAGAAAAGACATTAAAACAATACATCGGTTTGATTCTTCTCGATTAAAAGTGTTTGGTTTTATTGAAGAAGAAGTGAAAAAAGGAAGGCAAATCTATATTGTGTATCCATTAATCAAGGAATCTGAAAAAATGGATTACAAAGATTTGATGGATGGTTATGAAAGTATTATCAGAAGATTTCCAAGACCTCAATACCAAATAAGTATAGTTCATGGGCAAATGAAAGCTGTTGACAAAGATTTTGAGATGCAACGGTTTGTAAAAGGTGAAACCCAAATTATGGTGGCAACGACTGTAATAGAAGTTGGCGTAAATGTTCCTAATGCAAGTGTTATGGTTATAGAAAGTGCGGAACGTTTTGGATTATCACAACTCCATCAATTAAGAGGTCGAGTTGGGAGAGGTGCGGAACAGTCCTATTGTGTCCTAATGACTGGAAATAAACTAAGTGCGGATGGTAGGTTAAGAATGGATACCATGGTGAAAACCAATGATGGATTTGAAATTAGCGAAGTGGATTTAAAACTTCGTGGACCAGGGGACATTCAAGGAACCCAACAAAGTGGTTTACTAAACTTAAATATTGCAGATTTGGTTAGAGATGGACAGATATTACAATATGCAAGAGACATTGCAGTAGCCATTTTAAAAGAAGATCCTAATTTGGAAATGGAGAAAAACCATCGGTTGGTTGCTACTTTAAAATTACGTTTTGGCAATAAAGTAAACTGGAGTAGGATCTCTTAAATTACCTTTTATTAACTTGTTTGGGATTTTAATTAACTAATAACGAGTTGATTGAATATTTTTTCATTTCCTAATTAAACCTTTTAATTATTGCTGAGTCAAAGACTCGTAACATTAATTATTTTTAAAAAACCTAAAACAAGATTCATGAAAACCCCTAACTATTGGATATTATCTATATCTATTCTTTTGCTATCATTTAGTTCAGTCTCAGCCCAAACCTTTGATGGCTATGCACTATACAATTTACAAAATAGTAATACAACATATTTAATTGATAAAGATTATAATATTGCACATTCTTGGTCTTTAGCATTAACATGTAACTATACGGTACACTTAAAAGAAAATGGCAATTTAGTTAGAGGAGGAACTTATGGTAGTAATGTTTTAAATGCTCCAGCAGTTGGAGGTATT
>JAJCYO010000169.1 GCA_029262875.1 Flavobacteriales bacterium | reverse complement strand
AAAATGCAATATACACCGCTGAAATTTTGACAGAACAATACGATGATGGCAACTTTCTTTTAGTAACTTCAGCTATTCACATGCCAAGAGCAAAAAGATGCTTTAAAAAAGCAGGGGTAACAGTTACCCCTTTTAGCGTTGATCAACAAGCGGGCCCCAGAAAATATTTATTAGACCATTTGTTTATTCCCAATATAGATAGTCTTGCACGATGGCAAGCATTAATTAAAGAATGGACAGGCTTCATTGCATATAAATTAGCTGGGTATATTTAATCCACATTACAAACAAGATATGTTTTCAAAATTACCATACTGCTGCTTAATTTGTTTATGCTTCTTATTCTCATGCACTGAAACAAAAGAAGAATCCCTAATTGAAGAAACGGATTTTTGTTCGAATATCCATAGAAACGACACGGTAAGTCTAACCCAGGAATTGGTAGATCTATCTGATAATATGAAAACTAAAACTGGGGTATATGTTTTAGAGGATGGAGGTAGTGCAATGATTACCAGAGCTTGGTTATGCGAGTATGCCGAAAAAAAAATTGACATTCAGTATTTTATTTTTTCTACGGATAATGTAGGATTAATTGCTTGTGATTATTTAGTAAGAGCTGCAGATCGTGGAGTAAAAGTTAGAATTCTTGTAGATGACATTATGGTAGACGCAGGAATAGAAGATATTTTAACCATGGATTCACATGAAAACATTTCCATCAAAATATACAACCCAGGAGTTAACCTTGGCAAAAACCTGTTCAGTAAAGTGAAAAAATTCACTACAGATTTTAGGTCTGCTAATTTGCGTATGCACAACAAAACATTTACGGTTGATGACAAAGTAGTCATTACCGGAGGACGCAATATTGCTGACGAATACTTTGACTACGATCATGAATACAATTTTAGAGATAGAGATGTTCTTTTACTTGGACAGGCAACTAAAGACGTTAGTGGTTCTTTTACTGAATTCTGGGAAAGCACATTAAGTGTTCCTGTTGTTGATTTAATTGATGAAACTCCTGAAGATGTTAAAAACTATGACTTCGACCGCCTTCATGAATATGCTTGTAATCCTGATAATTTTTGGCCACAAGTCAGAACAAAAATTGAAAATTTCCCATCCACCATTCAAAAAATTAAAAACTCTGGTGGGCTTATTTGGGTAGATAGTGTTTCTTTTGTTTCTGACCTTCCTGGAAAAAATGATGGTACAGAAGGTTTAGGTGGAGGCGGAATTTCTACAAGCGCATTAATCGATTTGGTAAAAAATGCAAGCCATTCCATTGATATCCAAACCCCTTATCTAATTACATCTGAATTAGGTCAAAACCTTTTTCGCGAAGCTGTTGAACGTGGTGTGGAGGTCAAAATATTAACAAATAGCCTTGCCTCAACGGACAATATAGAAGCCTTTAGTAGTTATCAAACGGATAGAAAAAAACTCTTGAAAACAGGCGTAAAAATCTTTGAGTTTCGCCCTGATGCTGCTATTCGAAAAGAAATTATGACCGGAGAGCTGCAAGCAGAATTAGATCACAAACCTATATTTGGTCTACATGCCAAGACAATGGTGGTAGATGGAAAAATAACAGTTATTGGAACATTCAACCTTGACCCCAGAAGTGCCAACTTAAACACAGAATGTATCGCCATCATTCATTCTAAAAAAATTGCTGACGGAGTATTATCTGGTATGGAAGAAGAAATAAAACCAGAAAATGCTTGGGAAACAACATTAGAGTCTAACCCAGATTCAAAAGTTGGGGCAGTGAAACGAATAAAAACTTGGACTCGAAAAGTATTGCCTAAGGATATTTTATGAATATGAAAACCTATTTTTTCACCCTTGTGTATAGCACCACTTTAGTTTCGAAAAATTCTTCAGAGAAATATTCAGAGAGAGGGTAAACCTCTATTTTTTTATGGCTCTCTTCTATTTCTTCAGTCAAATCACCACCTTTTAGGAATAATACGCCATTTTTTAGATCGTTAAAACTTTCAGGGCTCAACCTTCCTTTTACCCAAGGTATAAATTTTTTAATTCGGGCAACGGCTCTTGTTACTACAAAATCAAACTGATCGTTTACTTCTTCCGCTCTTTTATGATAAGCTTTCACATTTTCCAACCCCAATCGATCGACCACTTCTTTTACTACTTTTATTTTCTTTCCGATAGAATCTACCAGTACAAATTCAACATTAGGAAATAAAATAGCCAATGGTATTCCTGGAAATCCTCCACCTGTACCAACATCTAATACCTTAGTATTGTCTTTAAACTGAATAACCTTTGCAATCCCTAAAGAATGTAATACATGCTTTATGTATAGCTCATCAATGTCCTTTCTAGAAATCACATTAATTTGAGAATTCCAATCGTTATACAATGGAGCTAATTTATTAAACTGTCCTAACTGGATTTCCGATAAATCTGGAAAATAGTTGGTAATGGTATCGACTGATGAATTCATGAAGTTAGAAAGCTATTTATATCTTTCCTTTTTTATTTTGCATCAACTTGTACAGCTGTTCTCTAGCTCTAAATAGTTGTGCTTTTACAGTACCTAATGGCAATGCTGTCTCTGTAGCAATTTCTTCGTAAGAAAACTCTCTAAAATAACGTAGAATAACCAATTCTCTATAGCGAGGTTTCAATTGATCAACAATTTCCCTCATTATTCGAATTTTTTGCTTTCGCACAAAACGTTCTTCTGGATCCAGGTTAGAAGACTTAATTTCGATGCTCATCTCTCCTCCTTCTCCATCTTCAACAGATCTATCTATTGAAAGTGTTACCATTTTTTTCTTTCGAATGAAATCGATGCAATTATTAGTCGCAATTCTAAACAACCATGTACTAAACGCATAATTTGGTGTATATTGATGTAAGCGATTAAACGCTTTGCCAAATGCTTCAATCGTTAGATCATCAGCATCATCACCATTTTTAACCATCTTTAACATCATAAAATAGATGGAATCTCTATACTTAGACATTAATTCAGCATAAGCCCGCTCATCTTTCTCGTCTCTAGCTTTACAAACTAACACAAAATCAATTTTCGCCTTTGGTGATAAATTTGAGTTTAACTCCATTTAGTCTTTTTTATAATTAAGTTTGAAAGTACCAATAATGGGTTAAATACCATAAAAAATATTTCAAACAAAGGAGATAAAATAATTAAATCTTTACCCCCAATTTTATTTGCTGATAGCTTAAAAATAAGCATTTGAATTAGATATCTTAACACAAACACCCCAACTATTAGATAAACTGGTCTAACCATTATGACTAATGCTATAAATAATCCTATGAATAACATTTGTGAAAGTTGCAATAACCCTAACATGATTTTATGCTTGAACTTATAGTGGGAACCTGTTAAAAAATGTCTCTTTTTTTGCCTAAACCAGTCTTTGTAGTTGGCTTTTGCATTGGACACTGTATGAGCATCTTCATGAATCACAATTTGTGTATTTTTCTTAGTTGCAACTTCATTAATGAATAGATCATCATCACCAGATAAAATATGTTGATGAGATGCAAATCCTTTGTTCTTAAAAAAAATTTCTGATTGGTATGCTAAATTTCTTCCTACTCCCATATACGGTAATTTAGCTTGAGCAAAAGACAAATACTGCAGAGCGGTATAAAATGTTTCGAAACGAATTAATTTATTTAATAACCCCTTCCTTCTTTCATAAGCTCCATACCCTAAAATAATACTTTTATTCTTGTCGCATTGACTCATGTGTTTAACCCAATGTTTTGAAAACGGTTTACAATCTGCATCTGTCAATAAAACATAATCATATTGAGCAGCTTTTATTCCCAAGGTCAACGCGAATTTTTTACTTCCATAAAATCGATCTGAATCGGGAACGTTAACAATTTTCAATTGTTTAAACTGTAATGCAAATGCTTTTAAAACATCCTCTGTGTCATCATTAGAATTATCATTAACAACAATCACCTCAAATTTTGGATATTCTTGATTCAGATACATGGGCAAAAATTCTAATAAGTTTTCGCGTTCATTTTTTGCACAAATAATTACTGAAACAGGCGATAATTCTTCTTTTATTGGTTTTGGTTTGAAAAATGCTAATCTCGAAAAAATAAAGAGGTAGTAAAAGATTTGAATAATAAAACTCCCGAGGTAAACAGCAATTAGATAATCTAACCAGCTATTAAATTCAACAAATTTTATTAATTCAGTAACATCCATTTCTCAAATGTAATCCGATACTTTGGGCTAAATAACTATCTTTGACCAAGTTTTTAAACACAAATAGTTAATATCATTAATGGATTTTAAATTAGAGAAAACAGATAGCGAATCGAAAGCAAGAGCAGGAGTAATTACAACGGACCATGGCGAAATAAAAACACCCATTTTTATGCCAGTTGGAACTGCTGCAACAGTAAAAGGAGTTCATCAAGTTGAGTTAAAGGAAGACACCAAAGCCCAAATAATTCTCGGGAACACTTACCACTTATATTTAAGACCAGGAATTGATATCATGGAGCAAGCAGGTGGTTTACATAAATTTATGAATTGGGATGGGCCAATACTAACTGATAGCGGAGGTTACCAAGTTTATTCATTGTCTGAAAGAAGAAAGATAAAAGAAGAAGGCGCTACTTTTTCGTCTCATATTGATGGATCTAAGCATTTATTTACTCCAGAAAATGTGATGGACATTCAACGGACCATTGGGGCCGATATTATTATGGCTTTTGATGAATGCACCCCTTATCCTTGCGATTATAAATATGCGAAAAACTCTATGTATATGACGCATCGTTGGTTAAAAAGATGTTGTGAACGATTTGATTCGACTGACCCAAAATACGATTACTCCCAAACTTTATTCCCTATTATTCAAGGAAGTACCTATAAGGATTTAAGAAAACAATCTGCTGAAAAAATAGCGTCATTTGAACGAGAAGGGAATGCTATTGGTGGATTATCAGTTGGTGAACCTGATGATGAAATGTATGAAATGTGTGAAATTGTTACCGATATTTTACCTGAAGATAAACCACGTTATTTAATGGGGGTTGGAACGCCTTTAAATCTATTAGAAAATATTGCTTTAGGCATTGATATGTTTGATTGTGTAATGCCTACTCGAAATGCACGAAATGGAATGCTGTTCACCTCCAAAGGTACCATCAATATTAAAAATAAAAAATGGGAGGATGATTTTTCTGCTATAGACCCAGATGGAACAAGCTATGTAGACAGCTATTATTCCAAAGCATATTTAAGGCATCTTATCACCTCTAAGGAGATTTTGGGTGCTCAAATTGCTACTTTACACAATTTAAGCTTCTATATTTGGTTAGTAAATGAAGCTCGAGAACAAATTATTGCTGGCACATTTTACAACTGGAAAAAGCAAATGGTAAAACAGCTAGGGCAAAAATTATAAATGCTAAAAAAAATTGACATATACATTATTAAGAAGTTTTTAGGAACATTCTTCTTTACCATACTATTGGTAATATGTGTCATAATTGTTTTCGACATTTCAGAAAAATTAGAGGATTTTATAAAAAATAAGGCCCCATTAAAAGCCATTGCTTTTGATTATTACCTGAATCTCGTCCCCTACTTCATTAACATGTTAAGCCCTTTATTTGTTTTCATTTCTGTGATCTTCTTCACTTCCAAAATGGCAAGTAATTCTGAAATTGTTGCCATCCTTGCTGGTGGTGTTAGCTTTAAAAGAATGCTCAGGCCTTTCTTAGTTTGCGCATTTGTATTGGCTGGATTATCCTATTACTTAAATAATTTTCTAATCCCTGATGCGAATAAAAAACGATTGGCATTTGAAGAAGTTTATTATAGGAATAAGCTGAGAAACTTCTCTCAGGACATTCACATGAAAATAAATGACAATACGTACATCTACATGACCAACTTTGTAGTTGATTTAAACTTAGGAAACAATTTTTCCATTGAAAGGTTTAATGAAAATAAGGAACTTGAGTATAAATTGTTATCCGATAATGTTAAATGGGATTCAACCATAAACAAATGGACCATCACCAACTATGTAGAAAGGCATATTGATGGTTTAAATGAAACCATATCCAAAGGAGTAAGAAAAGACACCACACTTAACCTTAAGCCCGAGGAGTTTAAACGAAGGAATAGTTTCATCACCACCATGGATTTTTTTGAGCTAAACGACTATATAGCAGAACAAGAATTTAAAGGTTCGCAACAAGTCGTCTATTCAGAAGTGGAAAAACAACGAAGAGGAGCTTACCCTTTTGCAACCTTTATTTTGACTATTATTGGTGTTTCCATCTCCAGCCGGAAAGTAAGAGGAGGAATAGGTTTGCATATTTTTTTAGGTTTACTCATTAGCTTTTCCTTTATTCTATTCATGAGAATATCCTCTACCTTTGCCATTAACTCAGGGGTCCCTGTTATGGTTGCAGTATGGATACCAAATATCCTATACAGCCTATTGGCTTTATACCTGCTAAAAAAAGCACCTAAGTGAGATGTTTCTTGTTTTTGTATATAACGCCAAATCAGATAAAGTAAGTGCTTTGATTGACTATGCCCATAAAGTCATAAGTCCATCAACTTATAATTGTAACTTATGTAAATTAACCCATAGCAACTTAGGAGAAAGAAAGGAGTGGGTTAATTTCACGAAAAATCTTGATGTGGAAATTCAATTTTACCACATAGACGAATTCGAAAGTAAATTTAATCGAAGCTATGAATATCCTATTATACTTAAAAACAGCAACAATGAATTTGAAGTCTTAATAAATCATAAAGCAATAGAAGAAATTAAAGATGTATCTGATTTGACAAAGAAAATAACCGAACTACTGTAATTTCTTAAAGGTTTTCTCCTTCAGCTCTTTCTGTTGGTGGTTGGTCTTCCTGGGTTGTAGCTCTGAACGTGTTTTGTATAGTCTTGCCCTCAGAAACTTCTACAACTGTACTATTTTCACATTTTATGGTTCTAGACTTAAACTTACCCATTAAATGAAAATCATGAGTTGCCATTAATATTGCCTTCCCCTTTTTACTAATGTCAAACAATAATTTCATTATTTCTTCCGAAGTTTCTGGGTCTAAATTTCCAGTTGGCTCATCTGCCAATATTAAATCCGGTTCGTTTAACAACGCTCTAGCAATAACTACTCTTTGTTGTTCTCCTCCTGAAAGCTCGTGAGGAAATTTGTACCCCTTTGTGCCGAGTCCAACATTTTCTAAAACCTCCGTAATTCTTGTTTCCATTTTTTCCTTATCCTTCCAACCCGTAGCTTTTAATACAAACTTCAAGTTGTCATTTACACTTCTATCTGACAGCAATTGGAAATCCTGAAAAACGATTCCTAACTTTCTTCTTAAAAAAGGCACCTTGCTCCGCTTAATGGTTTTTAAATCAAAATCACACACTACTGCCCCTCCATCCTGCAATGGCAAATCACCATAAATGGTTTTTAACAAACTACTTTTACCAGAGCCTGTTTTACCAATCAAATAAACAAATTCACCTTTCCCAATTTTTACATTTACATCTTGTAAAATCAAGTTTTTTTTCTGAAAAACTTTGGCTGAATGGATGTCTATTATCATTTAAAAAGGTCTTATTTCTACCTAACAAATATATTTAATAATTCCACTAAATTGCCCATCCCAAAAAATTTTAAATGAAATAATGTAAACATTCTCACGTTGAAAACTATAGGTATTTGTAGAAGTAGCATACTTTATCATTTTTAATTTTAAACCGTTATAAATACACGTTTATAAGTATTTTGTATTTGAAAAATATAGTCTACATATTAGTTCTCCTCTGCGCCATAAACGTTACTGTTTTTGGGCAGAAAACAACTATTTACACCCATGAAAGCACTATTTACAATAGTGCTTTAGAGCTTTATGATAAGGAAAAATTCAGTGCTGCTCAAGAAAAGTTTGCAGTAGTATTAAAAAATATTGATGATAAGAAATCTGAAGTAGCCGTGAATTCACAATATTACCAAGCCATTTGTGGTTTAGAGCTCTTCAACATAGACGCGGAAAACTTATTGATTGAATTTATTTATGCATACCCAGAAAGCCCAAAAGTTAAGTTGGCTTACTTCCATTTAGGTCGTTATAAATTTAGAAAAAAGAAATATGACGAAGCATTGGAATGGTTTGCTAAAATGGACACTTATGATTTATCAGATGAAGAATTGGCTGAATATTATTTTAAAACAGGTTATAGCCACTTTAGAGAGGACGCTTTTGAAGAAGCCTCAAAAGCATTTTATGAAATAAAAGATGCAGACACCAAATATACCGCTCCAGCTCGTTATTATTATGCGCATATAGCTTATTTACAGAAAAAGTACGAATCAGCTTTACAAACATTTTTATCTTTAAGTGATGATGCCAAATTCTCACCTATAGTTCCCTATTACATTACTCAAATTTATTTCTTACAAAAAAAGTATGATAAAGTTATTGAGTATGCTCCGGTCCTATTAGAAAAAGCCATTCCTAAGCGAGCTGCAGAAATTTCTCGTCTACTTGGTGAGTCTTATTACAATACGGGACAGTTCACGGAAGCAATCCCGTATTTAAAAAGGTATCATAAAGAGAAACCTTATGATGCAAACCGTTCAGATAAATACCAATTGGGATATGCTTACTACAAAAGTGATAGTTGTAAATTGGCCGTTAAGTGGTTTAAAAAATCCATCACTAAAAAGGATAGCTTATCTCAAGTCGCTCACTATCATTTAGCAGAATGTTACCTTAAATTAAATGAGAAAAAATATGCCCAAAACTCGCTAAGAATAGCTTCTAAGTTAGATTTTGACGCCCAAATAAAAGAGGATGCTTTATTTAGTTTTGCTAAGATCTCCTACGAATTATCCATTCATCCATACAATGATGCCATCGTTGCTTTTGAAGAATTTATTAATACTTACCCAAATTCAACCAAACTTAATGGTGCATACGAATTTTTAGTAGCGGTCTATTTCACTACAAAAAACTATAAAGCAGCATTAGCATCCTTAGAGAATATTAAAAACATGAACATTAAGCTTGAAGAAGCCTATCAAAAAATAGCTTATTACAGGGGGATTGAATTGTTTAACAATAGAAAATATCCTGCAGCTATTGTTCATTTTAACAAATCTGATAAATACTTGTTGAATAAAAAAGTAAAAGCTGACAATAGCTACTGGAGGGCTGAAGCCAATTACCGCTTAAACAAATACCAACCAGCTATTGGTGAGTATAAGAAATTCATATTTGAACCAGAAGCAATTGCTTCTAATGATGTGAATAAAGCCCACTATAGTCTTGGGTATTCTTATTTTAAACTAAAGGAGTACAGTAGCGCAAATCAATGGTTCAGAAAATATGTGCAAAATGCAAAAGTAGAAAACACAAGAACTAAAAACGATGCTCTAAATAGGATTGGGGATTGCTTTTACATTGAAAAAAAATATAAGGCTGCCATTGAATATTATGACAAAGCCACCATGTTAGGCATGGACAAGGTGGATTACTCTCTATATCAAAGTGCGGTAACCAATGGTGTGGTTGGCAACTATAAAGATAAAGCAAGCTTACTTAAAACGTTAATTAGTAGGAAAGGGAAATCACACCTCATGGATGATGCTATTTTTCAATTGGGAAAAACGCAAGAAATACTAAATGAAACAGCTAATGCATTGGCCAATTTTCAATTGTTAATTCAAGATCATCCAAACAGTCCTTATTTAAGTGAAGCCTTAATTAAAGAAGGGTTAATCTATTACAATCGTAAAGAAGATGACAACGCCTTAGTTGCCTTTAAAAGAGTGGTTAATGATTATCCAAAAACTGATGAAGCAAATGAAGCCATCAAACAAATTAAAAAGATATACATTGATAAAGGAGACCTTTCTGCTTATGAAGAATACTTAACGAGCATTGGAAGTGCAGACTCTTCAGCTCAGATTATGGATGCAGATTACTATGAAGTCGCTGAAAATAGTTATATGGGAGGAAATTGCGACAAAGCGGTTACTGAACTGAGTAAGTATTTAGAAAAATACCCTAACGGAAGCTATAAACTAAATGCTCATTTCTATAAAGCAGATTGTGAATATAAATCTGGTTTTGAAAACGAAGCATTACTTGA
>JAJCYO010000168.1 GCA_029262875.1 Flavobacteriales bacterium | reverse complement strand
ATAGAAGTTTTTTTTTAGTTTTTTATATGTAAGAGCTAATTGTTCAACATTTTTTTCAATACTTACATTTTTCGCCAAAGTTGTATCCTGTGCAGCTAATTGAGTCAACAGTAAAAGGAATAGTATGAGTATAAGATATTTCATTAATTTTTTGGTTTTTTATTATCCATCCCTGGAAATGGTCTTTTACCATTAAGTCTGTTTTTTCTCCTTCTGTCATATTGAGTTTTGAGTGAATCTTTTACTGATAGTTGATACGGACTTAATTTCGCCTTTATTTCTTCTCTGTACCAAATCTGCAACAATACACTATGTGCCACAGCAGGATTTGCAATAGAATTTACGATAGAATCTTCTTCCCAGTTTCCAGTATATCTTTTTTCGTACATTTTAACATAATTCATTGTAGCTATTGGAAGGTATTCTCCCCCATTCCAGATCACAAATCGTTCATTTTCCTCCGTTTTACAATAACCCTTTTCACTGTAAACTTCATCACAATGATGCACCATTTTATCTTTTTGTTTTACAGCATCCATAAGTTGATTCAAATATTCATTGTAGTTCTTCTTCACCATCTCATTATAGGGTAAAATGGTTTCTACATGAAATGTGATTAAACTATCTAACTGATGCACGTTCTCATCACATGCACATGGTGAATTAGGCATTTCTTCTCCACAACTTATTAATAGTGTGCTAATAATTAAATTTAATATGACGGATTTAGTTTTCATCACCTTTTTAAGTACATCTCGTTATAGCTAATTTGATACTTTGTGGGTAAGAATTCATTTATCATGTAACTTAGCTCTAAAAGCGATTCTATCTTTGTTTTATAGACGCGTATTTTGTTCGTCTTATTATTTAGCGTTATAGTCCAATCGTATTCTAAATCGCAATCGGAAGCACTATGGTCAACATAATTCGATTTTAATTTATTGGGTTGTAATAACATGATTCTATCTACTAACTGATTTTTTTCAACTTTAGATAAATTTCGTGAATATAGTCGTGGGGAATAACTTCCAGTTTGGCTATTAATAAAATTAGTTCGTTTATCAATAATAATTGAATCTTGTGTAATTTTATAGTTGTTGTCGTTCATCATTGATGATTCATTAATCAAAATTTCAAAATCCTTCCTATAATTCAAAATATCTCGTTTTGATTGTTTTTTAGCACCAAATAGTGTTCTTTTGGTTGATTTTCTAAGTATTAGGAGATAATCAAATTTAGTTTTTATTCTCCAATAATAATGAAGTGTTTCGTTAAACCATCTAAAAACAATCGTATCCTTTTTAAACCTTAATTGAAGACTGTCTCCTTGATTAAAGTGTATTGAGCCCTTGTCTCTAACTCCTTCCTCATATCTTACTACAGTATTGTTCTTTTTTATTTTAAAGTAAATTTTCTCATTGAAAATACCCATTGCCCAAATTCCCGTAAAATCGTTTGTGGAATTTATATCACTTTGTGCATTTAAACTAAATGCTACAAGAAATAATAGGGCTATGACTGCTAATTTTTTCATTTTGTTTTAATCATGGATTTCTCTTGTTAAAATTTGGTGCCCTGCCAATGACGGTTTTTTTTAATCGGCATCTTGCGCCATTTTTTATTCGGATTAAGGTAACTTGTTCGTATCCATAAAGTTTCCTTTTGTTTAGATACATTTTTGTTTTATCGGTCTTTTCACCTTTATCGTTCCATGAGTTGTTGATAGTAATCACTTTGCCCATCCAACATACAAATCTTGTTCTCCGAATTCTCTTTTTCTTTACATTACCATCAGAGTAATAAGCGATTACTTTGTTTTTTGTTTTAACTACTCGAATTGAGTCATTCTCATGTTGGTAAAAAAAACAGGTGTCATTTTTCACAAAATTCATCTCGGTTTCACTTTGAGCCAATAAGCTAAAATGAATTAGTGCAATTGTTATGAAAAGAATCGTTTTCATTTGTATGCTACAAATTATGAAATAATAAACACATCAAACTATTTACTTATCTGTTGGTAGGTGTATGTGTAAGCTTGGATAATTATTTCGGTGCTTTTATTAATCTAACAGCCATTCTAGCGTGTTCTTCAATTCTGGAATTAAAAGAATCAATAATCCTGTGCATAAGCAGATGAAACTAATGGTAATTACTTTAATATTTAGCTTGATTTTGTTTTTAAATCTAAGTCTTAATTGAACAATAAGTAGTATTGGCCATAAAATGAAGCAATGAACTGATCCTACAAAAAGGATAACAGAAAAAACTTGTAAATACAGTAAAAAAGGATGACTAGAATAATCAACATATCCAGGGTTTGCATATGAAGGCTGAAACCCAAAAATAGAAGTCTAATAGAAAAATAATACAACGATACATATTGTACAAATTAATGGCATTGTTCCTAATATAACATGGAGTTTATTGAAAATTTTATACGCTCGTTTTGTTTTCATTGCTTTCTGAATTTGTACCAGTAGAGTTTGTCATTAATTTCGAAACCGAAATAGATGAAATGACCGTTGATACCTAAATTTTCATCTTTAAACTCGACATTCCTTTGAAGTCCAACATCAATCCTACCTATATTCTTATTAGTTCCTGACAAGGGATAATGTCGCCCATAATGCCCTTCACATCCAACAATCATTTTTATATTATCGTAAATATATTTGTATGAAAAAGCATATTTAGGTTGTTTGTCTAACCATCTTTTCTTCTTTCTGCTAATTTTTGTAATTGTCAAGCTAATTTTTGCAATTGTCGAATCGTCACATGACTCAAATAGATAAATTTCATGTGTTAATGAATCCGAATCATCTATCATTTCCCATTGATCGTCAAATGTTGCACAGTAATCATAGGTGCCAATTAGCTGTTTACTTTCCTCAGTCAAATCAAATCTCTGTGAGATTGCATGCACGGAAAGTAACAAAAGGACAATAACTGTTCCAAGCTTTTTCATTTTTAGTTAATTAATGCTAACGTTTTGGCTAAACTGCGTCTTAATGCAGTTTAGGTTTTGTTAGCAGTTTTTATTTCTTCTTCAATTCCTTCAAGACATCTTTCTGCCCATTCTTTTGAGTCACAGTGATCTTCAAATTCTGGCTTGAAATACCACTTGTAAAACTCATTTGGTTCTGCTGGAAATTTTTCAAAGTTCCACGCTCCATCATCTGTCCAAACGAATCCATGGGTTAGTTCAGCGAGAGAAGCACTTATAAGGCCATAGACAATATTGATAATACCTGGTTGTCCAGCCGATCGTCTAAACCACCAATAGCGGTTTAAAGATTTGGACTTTTCAATCTTTAGTTCGAAATCTGAAATCGTCTTATTGTTTGAGACCATTTCATCAAATCTCCACCAAGGATTTTGTGGATCAATTTCCGAATCTTTAATTTCCTCACAATAGACATCTGTGCCACCAGCAACTCCATTAATGTTGAACCAGATGTATTCGTTTTCTTTCCATTCAAATTTTGAATCCATATCAATTTCATTCACATATTTCTCTCCATTGTCATGGAGAGTTACATTCAATCGAATTTCAAAATCAGAGTTAATTTCTTTTAGAAATGAGTTGATTCGTCTTTCTGAAAGTTCGAGAACTTGCCTGAAAGTAATCGAATCTGTTTCGACTGGTATGACTTCAAAAGTTGTACTCATCTTTTAATTGCTGCTAACGTTTGTGTAAAATGTCGTTTTAATGCTTTTTACATTTTGTTATGTACTGGCTTTGTTCCAATCCACTTTGTTAATCATTCCTTTCTTCCACATATCAATTAACGAGCTTGCTGTCAAGCTAATTAGTCCTTTTTCTTTCGAAAGATTGTTCAGGACATCTATTGATTTATTTTCTTTTGTTCCAATAAGTTCAATTGCAGTCCAACATTTTACTGAAGTATTTGAATGGTCCAATAATTTATAATATTCAATTTTAGTTTCTTTATCAGATTGTTGAATTTCCAATACAATTCTTCCAATCTTGGAATGAACCATATTTCCATTTTTATCATCTCCATTCTGCATCAATTCTCCATGCTCCGTTGTCAACTCAATATACTTTTGGATTAGATTATTCATTTTTTCATCATTTACCTTCTTGTACATAACAAGCGAATAAAGTGCATATTTATTCTACAAAAATACATCAAATTAGAAGTAGTTTAAAATTCACTTATCTGTTGGTAGGGATTGGTGTAGAGTTGGACAAGTCTAGTTCATTTTTTCAAATTTGTAGTGAATAACAACATCGTTACCAGTACCTTGAAACCATAGCTTTTTAAGCCGTGCGAAGTTAAAATTATAATCTTCTAGTGTTATAAAACGGTCTATATAAAAATCAGTCTCTGTAATAGAAACAATTTTATATTGCGTCTTCTCACTAATTGTTAGTTCATCACCATTAAGCCGATATGTACCATTCCAAAAACTACCACCAATATAATACTTAGTAGTATCATTATCGAAACCTTTGCAAGTGTTATTATATTTGAAATCAACTCCATTATTGGTATAGTCAAATACCATATAAGCTAATGGATCAGGTGGCCCATCAAAATCAAGCTTCGTTTCAACACATATCCATTTACCAATGATTTCTCGGCTATAATCTGGACCACTACTACAACAAGTAGCAATTAACAAAAATGCTATTGAAACTATTCTAATCAATATCTTGAACTCAATTTTATCAAACTCTATATACTTTATACTATTCATCCAATTTACAACCATAATCTTCACCGAAGAAGCATATGATAAATAATACAAATATCCATAGGATGTTACGCAATTTTCGCATTATCTTAAATGTTTAAAGAAATCGTTTCAAAAAAGCAGGTTTTCTATGTCTGCTGACATTAAAAGTTTCACCATCACTCATCTCAACTTTGTCCCCAGAACCTTTAATAAAACCATTTACATGTCGTAAGTTGACAATGGTGCTTTGATGGATTCTAAAGAATCCATGCTCGTTCAACAATTCCTCATATTCCCCCAAGCTCTTACTTGTCATTATTTTTAAACCATCCTCAATAACAAAGTTGGTATAGTTTCCATCTCCCTCTAATCGAATAATGTCCTCAATGTTTGAGACCCTAAACCCCTCCTTATTGGTTATCACCAATTTCTTCATTAATCGATCATCGCCATAATTTTCAACTAACACTTTTAAGCGTTTGTTTACTCCGTCTTTGAGGCTATCTATGTGGTTCTTTAATTTATCGACAACCGAGTTTAGGTCTCTCGATTTAATAGGTTTCATTAAATAACCAAATGCTGAAAATTGAAATGCTTTAACAGCATATTGATCATAAGCCGTAACAAAAATCACTTCAAAATTTACATCTTTTAGTTCTTGTAATAAGTCAAATCCACTCCCTTTGTGCATCTTAATGTCTAAAAAAACAAGATCAGGTTGATGCTTTTTAATTGCCACAATTCCAGTATCAACATCATCTCCTTCAGCTACGATTTCAATACTATCACTAAAACCTTGTTCCACAAGGTTTCGTAATAATTTCCTTGCCCGTTGCTCATCGTCTATAATTATAGCTCGTATCATATCGATATGGTTAATGTTATTCTGGTCCCTGGATTTAAGTTTTCTATTTGTAGAGGGTGTCCTAATCGTTGTTCCGTTAACCCCATTCCTTTACTATCATGTCCAATTGATTTCTTATTCTTTTTACTTTCCTCAAACCCTATTCCATTATCTTCAATGGTACATACTAGTTTTCCGTTTCGCATCTTAAGAGTTACACCTACTTTTCCTTCTTGTTTTTTTGGTAAGATTCCATGCCATATAGCATTTTCTACAAACGGTTGTATAATTAGAGGTGGTACAAACGAGTTGAGCTGGTCAACTTCCTCACCTATATTTATATCATAGGTCAACAATTCGGCACTTCGCAATTTTTCCATTTCCAAATACAGTCGCAGCGTGTCCATTTCCTCTTTTACTGAAATAAGCCGTTTTCCACTATTATCCAATATTTTTCGCATCAACTCTCCAAAATCACCCATATAATTATTTGCCAAATCAGCTTCTCCTCCAACATACATTTCTTGTATGGCATTTAGACTATTGAAAATAAAGTGTGGGTTCATTTGAGCTCGTAATGCTTTCTGTTCTAATTCAACTTTACTTTTTTGGGCTTTAATTTTTCTCTGCCGGATAAAAAGTAATAGAAATACAATAAGCACAATGAACGAACCTGAAACAACCCACGAAATTGTAGTCTTTCTTTTTTCCTTAAGATCTGATATGTTCTTTTCTAATTCTAATTCAGAAATTTTTTGATCCTTTTTTTCTGTTTCATATTTTTCCCGCAATGCGTTAATCTCAGCCACGGTTTCTTTATTGACTAAAGAATCTTGCATGGCTTCATAAATCATCCTTGTTTCATAAGCTTTCTTGTGCAATCCACCTTGAAAA
The DNA here is from genome assembly GCA_029262875.1 of Flavobacteriales bacterium. Classification (GTDB taxonomy): domain Bacteria; phylum Bacteroidota; class Bacteroidia; order Flavobacteriales_E; family Vicingaceae. The sequence continues at coordinate 10,408 of JAJCYO010000168.1, read as the reverse complement.
TATGCATTAGCCAATAATTTATATCCATATTTAGCACGAAGGTCATATCCGTTGGTAGTGGAAATTTGAATACTACTCAGGAGTATTTCTTCGGCTTCATTCAATTTTCCCATTTCAGCAAGAAGAAGTCCTTTATTGTTTAAGGAGTATATTATGCCATTCGTGTCGTTTAGGGCTTCTTTAATCTCAAGAGATTGATTGTAATGTTTTAACGCGGTGGTGTATTTTTTTTGATCACGATAAATTACTGCAAGGTTGTTGTGAACCTTTGCTGCAATCTCTTTTCTTCCCAGTTGATTTAGAATTTCTAAAGCTTGAAGTTGGTAATCCAGTGCTTTATCTTCTTCCCCTTGCTCTCTAAGAATAATTCCGATATTAGTTAGACTCTTAGCTACACCTAAATCATCTCCTTCTTTCGTCCGAATTTCTTTAGCGATTCTAAAATGTTCAAGGCATTTTTTTATATCTCTCGTTTCATAATACAGGCCACCAAGATTGTCATTCATTGCAGCAATCTTTGATTGATTATCTATCTTTTCATAAACCTCTAATGCTTTCAAAGCCACATCCATTAGCTGAACTAACTCTCCAGCTTTATGAAGTTTCCGCCCTGCCTGTTCGTACAAAAAACCCTTTAAGCTATCATTATTAGTGAGTTCGGCTTCATGTAACAGACTATCAACCTGACCAAATCCTATAGTTGTAATAAAAAAAAGACACAGCATAAACCATGTCTTTTTAGTATATGTTATTGTTCTACTCATTCGATAATTATCTTCCTCGTAAATATACCTTCTTTTGTTTTGATATTCAAAAAGTAAATACCTTTTGATTCGCTATCCAAGATGATACCGATAAGTGATTCATTTGAAGTGAAATTTGTAATCATTCGGCCCGTTATATCCGTTATTTTTACGGACACTTCTTGTTTACTTAAACTCTCCAAAGTAAATTTTCCGTTACTCGGATTTGGATAAATAGTAAAATAGTTAGAAAAATCATTTTCGTTGACACCAACAAAAATAACATTGTTACATGCAGATGTATCCACACACCCATTTTCGGTTACTTCAACCGCATAATCTCCAGTAACGGTCATCGCATAACTTTGAGCAGTTTCTCCTGTGATAATCGTATAATTATTGTTGCAATCTAACCATTGGTAAGTTACTCCTACATTTATATTGTTGGCCGTTAATAAATTGGTTGCAGGTGTTACTGTAACGTCTGGTAATGGAGTAACTGTTATCGTTACTTGATCAGTATTTACACAAGTATTAACATCAGTTCCTGTAACCGTATATGTAGTTGTAGTGGTTGGGGATACCGAAACAGTTGAACCTGTTCCCCCTCCATTATCCCAAGAATAAGTATTAGCTCCTGTTGCGGATAATGTTGTTGATTCTCCGTTACATATTGTAGCTGTTCCAGTAGCTACCACTGTTGGAAGTGTATTAACTGTAACGCTTAATGTTTGAACAGTAGAACTTCCGCATCCATTATTCGCGGTAACGGTAATGGTTCCTCCAGTTGCTCCTGCAGTTGCATTAATCGTATTCGTTGTTGATGTTCCGCTCCACCCTCCAGGCAACACCCATGTGTAACTTGTAGCTGTAGGATCATTCGTTACGGAATAAGTTTGTGCTGTTAAATTAATACAAAATGATGCATTTCCCGTAATAGTAGAAGGAATTGCCGGCACATTATTTACGGTAACCGCAAAAGTTTGAACTGTTGAACTTCCACAAGCATTGTTTGCTGTAACCGTTATGTTACCACTTGTTGCACTTGCGGTGGTATTAATGCTATTAGTGGTTGATGTTCCGGTCCAACCGCCTGGTAATACCCAGGTGTAACTCGTTGCTGTTGGGTCATTGACTATAGAATAAGTGTTGCTGCTTCCTGAGCATATGTTTGTATTTCCTGTTATTGAAGATGGTTGGGATGGAGCTACAACACAACCTATAAATTGGACTAAGTATGAATCATTAGTACCCCCTAAGAATTGATCATGACTACCTACTGTACTAATTCCTGAACTAGATCTTGCTTGTCCTGTTAAATAAATATTTCCATCAGTACTTTGAGCAACAGCAAATCCTATTTCGATTTCTGTCCCTCCATAATAAGTACCCCACTGTCGTACACCTGAACCGTTAAATCTGGCTAAAAAAGCATCTAAGTTAATTCCACTTAAACTCGATTGATGACTTCCTGAAGTAGCAATATTTGTGGCAGAAGATGTATAACCAGATATAGTGATATCCCCATTTGCATCTATAGCCATACCACGTCCATAATCTGTTCCTGTTCCTCCATAATATGTACCCCATTGACGAACACCTGAACTATTAAACTTCACTACCATGGCGTCATAGGTACTACCTGTATCTCCATGAACAGGCTGGTGACTACCAACTGTAGCAATAGAATCAGTCGCTTGAGTATAACCTGTTACATATACATTTCCTGAAATATCTATGGCAGTAGATTCTAGATAATCTAGACCAACTCCTCCATAATATGTTCCCCATTGTCGGACTCCTGAACTGTTAAAATGTGCCACAAAAGCATCAGTAGTAGTTGATTTAATTGGTTGGTGACTACCAAGTGTACTTATGGCTGTAGTTGATTGTGTCATTCCTACAATGGAAATAATAGTTCCAGCCTCATTAACGGCCACTGAAGATACTTCATCAGTGGCAGAACCTCCATAGTAAGTGCTCCATTGACGCACTCCTGAATTATTGAGTTTTACTAAAAAACCATCCCTAGTACTACCACCGTAGATAGGTTGATGACTTCCAGGTGTGCTAATTGCCACAGTAGAAGTCGTTCTTCCCGCTAAATAAAGATTGCCTAAATCATCTATAGCCAACCCAAAACCATAATCTGCATCAGCCCCTCCATAATACGTCCCCCATTGCCGAACCCCAGAGCTGTTGAATTTTACTATAAAAGCATCTCTACTCCCTCCACCATAAACTGCTTGGTGACTGCCTGCCGTACTTATAGAAGATGTTGAGGCAGAATAGCCTGCTAAGTAAACATTTCCAATTGTATCAACGACAACACCATATGCAAATTCTATTCCAGTTCCGCCATAATAAGTAGCCCATTGACGAACACCAGCACTATTAAATTTCACTAAATATGCATCATATGTTCCACCTCCATACGAAGACTGATGGCTACCTGCAGTAGCTATTGAATTTGTTGCATTTGACACACCAGCAACATAGACATTTCCGTTTTTATCTACAGCGACTGATCTTGCCTCCTCAAGGGTTCCAGTAGTCCCACCATAGTATGTCCCCCATGTGCGAGTTGGTTGTGCAATTGTGCAGAGTGTAAATAATAATATTGCTGTTGCTAATGTGTATATTCTTTTCATAGTTTTTAAGTTTTGAGAGTGAAAATACATACCATTAAAAAGCACACAAAATATATTTATCTGTTGGTGGTGTTTTATGTAGGGATGGTGTTTGGTTCTGTCGAATTAATTAAAAGTCACGATTTCGTTACAGGGTTTTAACTGTTTTCTATCGGTATTTCGGTCTAAAACTAGGTTTAAGAAAATAGAAATGTCGTGTTTAAGTGCGGCCAAGTGGTATTAGCGGTTAGAATGGTAAGCCCCTAGTCGGGCAATAACCTAAACAACAATAATAATCTTATTATCAAGAAGTTATACGTATCGTCTGATAAGCTGTTTGGTCTTGATTTCTTATGATAAAGTGATGCTGTTTATTTTTTTATTAACAAATTTCACTTTAAGAAATAGCACACGCAAAATACACGCAAGTGGCTTTTTTCGATAATTTTAGTCAAAAAGCAAAAATCCCAATAACTATTGTAGTTATTGGGATTCCTTTTTGCTCCCCCTCAAGGACTCGAACCTTGGACCCTCTGATTAACAGTCAGATGCTCTAACCAGCTGAGCTAAGGAGGAATTTCCGTAAACGGACGGCAATATTAGTTGAAAGTTTTGAATTATACAATATATTTGCAAAAAAATTGAATTAGAAAAACCACAAAATGAGTAAAAAGTATAACGTATTTGGAATAGGCAATGCCTTAGTTGATATTGTAACAGAAGTTGATGATCAGTTCTTAGAAGATCATAATATAGAAAAGGGGTTAATGACGTTGGTTGATGAAGAACATCAAACCAAAGTTTCAAATGCCATTAACATGAATAACAGTAACAAACAATGTGGTGGTTCTGCAGCAAACTCTATCATTGCGGTGAGTCAATTTGGAGGGTCGGGCTATTACTCTTGCAAAGTTGCAAATGATGAGTTAGGTGATTTCTATGCGAATGACTTAAAAGATAATGGGGTAGATTCTAACCTACACATTGAGGCCCTTGAACCTGGAATCACCGGAAAGTGTTTGGTGATGACTACGGCTGATGCTTCTAGAACAATGAATACTTTTTTAGGGATAACATCAAATTACTCGAAAACTGAAATAAAAGAAGAGGTACTTAAGGATTCACAATACTTATACATAGAAGGATACTTGGTAACCTCAGAAAATGGACAAGCTGCCATGAAGCACGCTAAGAAATTAGCTGAAGACAATGGCGTGAGTACCGCGTTAACTTTCTCTGACCCATCCATGGTAAAGTATTTTAGAGATCAAATGGAATCGGTTGTTGGTGCAAGTGTTGACTTACTATTTTGTAATGAAGAAGAAGCGTTATTATACACTGGCAAAGAGAACCTCACTGAAGCAAGAGAAGCGTTAAAAAAAGATGCTAAGCGATTTGTCATTACACTTGGAAGAAATGGGGCGATGATTTTTGATGGAGATACTTTTATTGACATAGAACCATATAGTGTTGATGCCATTGACACCAATGGAGCTGGAGACTTATTTGCTGGAGCATTTCTTTATGGAATTACCAACGGAAAAAGTTATGCCGATGCAGGAAAATTGGCATCCTTAGCATCATCTCAGGTGGTAACCCAATTCGGTCCAAGACTCGAATGGCATCAAGCAAAAGAAATCTTAAACAAGTTACATCACGTTTAAAAATAAATTAATAGAATTCTTAAAATCCCTTGCTCTTGAGTAGGGGATTTTTAGTTGGTAGCAACCATTGTTTTCACCATTCCTTCTATGGTATGAGGAGTTGCAATTGCAGTAACGGATAAGCCTCCTTGTTCAGCAATTTTAGCCGTTTCTGGTCCGATGCAAATTATTTTTTCTGTATCCAGCTCAATTCCTAAATCAAGAAAAGAGGCAACAGTAGAACCACTTGTAAAGGTGATGTAGTCAATTGATTGCTCGAATATAGCAGTGAGTTCTGCTGGTGCATATTTAATGGAGGTGTTTTCGTAAATAGAGATGGGATCAACAATACAGTTTCGAGTTGTCAGTATCGAAACAACATCATTTTTAGCCAAGTTAGATCGTGGAATTAAAATCTGTTGGTTGGTTTCAACTGGAATTTCATTGGCCAAATGCTTAGCCGTAAATTCAGATGGCGTAAAGTCTATTGTCAATCCTTGGTCCTTAATAAGTTGTGCTGTTTTTGATCCTACTGCAGCAATTCTAGCGGAGATGTCTTGAGGTGAAACCGTTTCAAAAAAGAAACGCACGGCATTGGTGCTTGTAAAAATGATCCAATCGTAGTTGGTCTGGGTTACCTTAGTTGCAAGTTCCGGTTGGTTAATAGGGTTGTTCTCAATTAAAGGAAGTGTAATGGTGATTGCTCCTAAATCTTGAAGTTGTTGAATGAAATCTGCAACTTGGTTCGCAGAACGGGTAATTAGAATCGTTTTGTGTTTAAGAGGCTGATTAGGTTTCATTGTTAATAAATTTTATACTGTTTTTTGAAGCTAAAATAAGACGAATTTGATGAGAATAGCCTGAGCTATTTAAAGAAAATTCAACGTAATTTTTATTCAAAAGGCACATAAAAGAATTAGACGATGAAATTTAAATAGCCTCTATGTGGTAACATCACTTAAAACTACTTTTTTTTTACGTTCTATTTTGTCTTTCAATTGAGCGGCCAATGTTCTTGCTAAGGTTTTTCGCTGATCTAAAGGACCAGAAATGCTATCCTTTTCATAATGTTCACCATCTTCAGTAGCAAATACGCCCTCAATGGTAATTTCGGTTGCTGTAGCTTGCGCATAAGCCGCAATTGGCATGTTACAACCACCACCTAAAGCAATTAAAAATGCCCTTTCAGCATCCGCTGCGTTTTTTGTTGGTTCATGGCTTAGCCCTTTTACTAAATCTAAAATAGAGCCCGCTTTATCAATTAATTCTATTCCTAAAATAGCTTGTCCGACAGCCGGTACCATCACATCAATCTCAAAAATTTCTGTAGCAATGTCAAGCATGTTCATTTTTTCCAAGCCAGTTGCTGCTAAAACAATGGCGTCATACCCTTCTGTTTCCATTTTATGGATGCGACTCTCTACATTTCCTTGAATGAACTTATAATCTAAATCTGGTCTGATTTGCTTCAGTTGAGCACTTCTTCTTAAGCTTCCTGTTCCAATAACAGCACCAGCAGGTAAATCCTTTAATTGCTGCCCATCTTTTGAAATCAAGACATCTCTCACGTCTTTTCTCTCTGTTACTGGAACAACCCTTAGCCCAACCACTTCTTCAGTAGGAATGTCTTTGTAACTATGGATGGCTAAATTAATTTCTCCTGCCAACATAGACCGTTGTAAAGCAGATGTAAACGCCCCAACAACATCAATGTCTCCATCATCACCACTTGTTCGAATAATTTTTGTTTCAAACTCGTAATCTGGTTGTATCTTTTGTAATTGGCCAATTACCCAATTGGTTTGAGTTAAGGCCAATTTACTTCCTCTTGTACCAACAATAATTTTCTTCTTAGGCACAAAAATGTCTACACCTTGTACATCTAATATTTGTTTGGCTGTATTAATTGGGTTGTCTTGCTCGTGTAAATTTTGAGCAATTCGTTTAATGCCCTCAATAGTAGGATTAGATATTTTTCTCAATAAACGATGTGTAAACCGTTGCAATAAATCTTCAGTATGTTTATCCGCATTTTCTAACTTAGGAAGTAACCATTTTAATTCTTCTTCCTTAATGTCTTCCATGTTATTCCAGTAAGCTTCAATAACAGGTGCCACTTTTCGGTTTCTCAACCAAACCATGAACCAATCTAACTCTTCGTTAACTAACTGTCTCGCTTTAGGAATTTCATCGTACCTTTTTAATAGGCCATCATAAGTAATTTTTTTAATGTCATCTAAATCATATAGCGTAACATTAGCGTCTTCTTTTAAAGATGGATTAAAATTTCTTGGTACTCCAAAGTCAATGAATAATTTATGGCCGCCAGTTTGTAAAGCAAAATTAGCTCTTGGGCATTTACTTTCTGACATGGTCTCTTCATGAAGCAAATTGATTTCTCCTTGAGTTCCACCAATAATTACACCTGCTTCAGACAATGCTTGATGCATGTTTTCCATGTCAACAGGTTCGCCATTCCACTCTTTAGCCATTTCGTTTGCTCTAGTCTGGTCGTGGCTCGCGATGTATAATTTTTTAATTTTTGTTCTGTCTAAGACTGTCGTCACCAAATTGGCCATGTTTCCTGTTCCAATAACAAGGAAAGTAGTTTCAGCAATTTTAAAATCATGCTGCGTAATTAACTCAAAACCAACTGTTGCCAATGAGGCGGAGAATTTACCAATATTGGTTTCTAATCGAACCCTTTTTCCTGTATGGATCGCTTGCCTGATCAATTCATCTAAAACAGGGCCAATGGTCTTTTCTTTTCTACCGACTTCTAAAGCCTCTCTAATTTGCCCTGTTATTTGGTGTTCACCAACTGCTTGAGATTCTAATCCAGCCGCTGTAGAAAACAAGTTTCTAATGGCAATTTCACTATCAGGTAAGATGGATAAGTATTGGCGGTAGTTTCCGAATTGGTCAAAGAAACTTAGAATTTCATTGTGACTTTTTCCAAAAGCATAAACCGATAGTCGATTACAAGTAGAGACAATAAAAACCTCTTCATAATCTTTCTTCAATTCCTGTAAAGCTATAGTCGTTTGCTCTTTGTTAAGGGCTAATCTCTCCCTAACTGCAATTGGTGCAAATCGGTGACTAAGTTCTACTCCTACTACTTTATCCATGCCTTTTTATTACGGGAAACAAATTTATTAAAAAATTAGGAATTGCTTAAACTAATTGATGGCTAAAATTAGGGGGTGTTTTTTTCTAAAGTAGCAATGTTTTTAATAAATGCATTTCCTTCTTCTATTTTTGATACGAGGTCTAAAATCGATTTGGAGTTAAATAATTCCCATAAACCATCACGACATACTTTAAATTCATTGTGGAGAGGGCAGGGGTGCTCACTGGAACACTCTTTTAACCCTAATCCGCAGTTGGTGAAAAAATCTAAACCGTCAATCACTTCAATTACCTTCGTTAACTTGGTCTTTTGTAGCTTTTCATTCAGGTAAAATCCTCCATTCGGACCTTTAACCGATAAGATAATTTTACTTTTTGTTAATTGTTGAAGGATTTTCCCAGAATAATGCACAGGCATTTCCAATTCCGTTGCAATTTCTTTTATGCTAATTTTAGAATCAACGGATGCATTGTGCGCTATAAAAACAATGGAACGCAACGCATATATGCAAGATTTTGATAGCATAAAATGGAATTTTTTAAAATAAGTGCATCAGAAAAAATTCGAACACCCTTGTTTTGCTATATGTTCATGATGTAGTCAGTAATTGCATTTCTGTCCTCATCAGACATCACTTTCGTAACTTCAATCTGAGGTTGCATCACTGCTGCTTGTTCTGGGTCAACAATTGCTTCCCCTTCTCCTTTTAAAAAGTTAATTAAGCCTTCCTCGTTGCCTTTGTATGCAGCTGCTATAGTTTTGATAGAAGGTCCAACTACTTTAGCATCTACTTGATGACATGCTACACAGCCTGACTTAGCGTATAGTTCTTCACCAGGCATTGCTTCTGATGTTTCTTCCTCAGTAGTTTCTGTTGTTTCAGCAGAAGTCTCCACCTTTGTCTCTGACGATCCACAAGATGTAAAAGTTATTGTTGCCAATAATGCAAATGTGATCGCGAAAGTTGTTCTTTTTTTCATGTTTTCGTTTTGAGACGTAAAATTAATCATTTAATAATTCTGATTCTAAAGCAATTGCTTTTGGAAACAAGATATTATTTTCTAAATGGATGTGTTGGAATAAATCATTTTGATACTCTTCTAACTTAGCATACAATGCTCTAAAGGTGTTGCACGCTTCTGCTGGAGGAGTAAAGTTGTTGCTCAATGCTGCAATTTGCCCAATAACATCTCCAGCACCATCATGTTCGGCTTCCATCATGTTAATTGGATTCTGGATCGTACCAAAAGGAGGCGGAATCATTTTTATGCCACTTTTTTTAGCTTCAGCCAATTGGATTATGTAAGGAAACAATATCATCTCCTCTTTGTGCATGTGCATTTTTAGTTCGTTTGCTATTTCATGAAATAACCTGTTTATCTCCACAACTTCGGTGTAATGGTGTCCATGTACTTTTGCAACTTTATCAGAATATTGAATAATTAAGTCATTGGCTTCAACAACATATTTATGATGTGTATTGGTAATGTAATTTGCTAAAAAATCCAACTCCCAAGAATTGAAATCATGACTATCTGGAGATGGATTGTTGATGCTCAGTAATTCATCCTTAATAGTACTAAAATCTACGCCTTTTTTTTCGCAAATTTCTTGAATTTTTACATTTCCTCCACAACAAAAATCAATCCCGTTTTTTTTAAATATATCCGCTGTTTTAATGTTTTCAGTAACAATTTCAGCGACTGTTTTACTTTCTATGTTTTCCATGACCTTAAGATTTATTTATAAGACAAATGTACAAACTAATATTAAAAGATAAAAATGTCTTTTAATAGTTTGAATTATGATTTTAATCAGTTATGTTGTTTGCAGACAGGGTCTTAGGCGTTTTTTGCTAGATCACTTCCAAAAAATGAGTGTTTTTTATGATGTATATCATACCTTTTTTTAAATGTCTTTTCCCCATATAAAAAATTCCGAAATTAAGAAAGCGTTGTTAATAAAAACCGTTAAAATCGCTCAAACGCTTATCCAATAAACCTACCTTGCTGTTGATAAATTTAGTAGATGAATGATGAAATAAAATCGACAAATCTACACTATAATTGTACAAGGAATTTTAGCAGTAAGATTCTATTTTTAATAAACTAATTAAACCCCTTTCTGAAATGGAAAAAACATTGAATCAAGTGAGCGAATCTGTCGAGCAAAAAGAGGAAAATTTGGTGGAGACCAATCAAAAAAATGACGAAATGGTAGAAAAAACCTATTCTTTTGATGAAGCGTTGGCCGAATCGACAA
>JAJCYO010000167.1 GCA_029262875.1 Flavobacteriales bacterium | reverse complement strand
AGCATCATCTTTTGATAATTCATCTAAATTTAGAGAATCAACGAGGTAATAATCTTTATCTCCATAATTTTGAGAATAAGATGGTTTCGAAACAAAACATGTTAAAAGAATTACTAAAAAAGATATATGTTTTAGTGCTTTCAAGCCCTAAATATAACATTTTTAAGATGGATTGTACGTTTAGAAAATAGCTACTTCAAAAAAGACTTGTTTTGTACAATAATGTCTTTAGTCATTTTTTTAATGACTTCCCCTGCTTGTAGAATCATTCCTTCATCATTTGGAAAAGGCAGCGGTTTAGTCGTATTTACTTCTTTCAGTGTTTCTGGTTTCAATGCATCCATATTCCCATAGGCCATGGTATAATAGTTTTCAAACAGTGCATCAGAAACAATTGGTTCTTTTTTTAGAAGTTTGTCTGTCGCATTCTCATAATACTCTAAATCACCAGAAATATTAGCGACTTTCTTTTGATGAAACCTTGTGACTTTACAGGTAATTGTTTTGTATTTCGGAATTTTTATGTCGTTCCCTAAGCTATCCTTAGTAACATTTCCATTTGCATCCAATACATAATCAAAACCATCTTCGACTTCTCTACTTTCTGATGAAGAGTTCCGTGCAATGCTCTCAGGAGAAACATTAATCGTCTTCATATTTAAAATAACTGAATAATGGTATAAAACCGTAGTATCAATATAGGAATCATAATTCGTCCACTTTTTGTCTAAATCATTTACATTGATGTTTTGAATTTCTTGCATCATTGCGTCAGGAACACTAACCTCAGTATTGTCTTCTATTCTAAAAAACACATTCGTTTTTCCAGCCAGTTGTGCAGTAGCAACTTTTGCTTTTACATCCTTATAATTTGGATTGTATTTTTGTGCTTCCTTATACCTGTTATAAGCTTTACGGGCTTCAAACCTGTCGTTCTTAGCCATGTGTTCTTCTCCTTTTGCATAAGCATACTCGGTAGCATTATTTCTAGCCGTAGTAATCTCTCCAGAAAAATCTCTTTCTTCATAATTAACACCAACCGGAGGAAGTGATGCTGCAATGTCCTGATGTTTTTTCATTTTCATATACAGGTTGTAAATTTTACCCCAATTTGCAGGGTTTCCTTCCTGTTTTAAACGATTTACTTCAGTATTATCTCTATCATAAGCCATTCGGTAAGCATCATTAAACGTGTCTACTTCTTCATACTTCCCTGGATTCTTTCTAATCTTTTTCGCAGATTTTTTAATAGCCGCATCATAATTCCCAGTTGAGAGTTGTTTACTTGAAGATTTACATGATGCAAGTAGAATTGCTATTACTAAAAATGGTATTAATTTTTTCATATTCTAAATTTAAACGTCTAAATGCCAAAGATTAAGCCAAACATCAAAATGATGGATAATCTTAATAAGTAAATGTAAAAAAATCTAATGAATTAAGGTTGATAATATTCTTTTATCAATTTTTCAACTGGTTTATGCTGGGGGGTATAATCTGAATTTTTTAATCCTCCAGATTTATTGTCATCAGAGTACCACTTCCAAAGAAAGCCTCCATCAAACCAGGGTTGATTCCATACGTTTTGAAACAAAGCACCGTAAGCATTTTCTTGTGCAATCGTGTTTACACTTTGATCTCTTTTTATATTTTCTATTTCCCACTGGTTCCATGCAGAAAAATGAATGCTTTTGTAACCAAATTCCGTGAAAACGATTTTTTTATGCTGTAGTTGAGAAAATCCCTGTAGTTCTTTAATTACTTTTTTCCAATTCTGATTGAGCTCTTTAATGTTGGCATTTTTTGTTTGTGATAAAGGGAAATAAGCATCAACCCCAATAAAATCCAACTCATCCCAAAATTTAATATTGGCATAGTTATCCCAATTTGCTGCATATGTAATTTTTCCATTGTAAACTTTACGAATAGCTTTTATTAGCCCTCGCCAAAAATGTTCTCTTTTGGTTGCTGCAATTTTGTATTCTGTTCCTATACATAAGACTTCTACATTGTATTTCTCAGCAATTTTTGCATACGTAAGAATATATCTTGCATAATCTTTTTCCCACTCGTTCCATTCTTTTTTAGTTTTCAAATCAAACTGACCACACCAACCCTCTCCCACAACCCAAACATGGGGTTTTAGCATAATTTTCAAGCTATCTGCTTTCGCTTGTTTGATCATAACGATGGCGCCTTCTGATTGTTCTCCCCACCAACTATGCTCATAGTTAAATTTAACAAAGGGTTCTTTTGCTCTTGAAAACGCGTAAGGTGTTAACGCTACCCATTTTGCAGCAATCCTATCCAATGAATTGAAGTTAGAAAAATTGGTTTCTTTACTGGGGGATACAAAACAAACACCATTTATTTTTTGGCTATGGGTATCTTTCAAAAAAAAAATAGCAGCAAGAGTGCAAGTCCTATGTTTCTCATAAATGTCATAGGCTAATGTAAAATTCTAACTCCTAAATTAAAGGTTTGACCTGCACCAGTTTCTTTACCAATAATAAAAGCGGTATATGAGGTTTCCAATTCTAGCCCATTAAATAATTGATACTTTAGTCCTAACCCTTCCTGAACAAAATAAGAAGACAATCCATCGTCACCAATAGTCGGCCATATCTGATTCTGTAAATAAACGGTGATTTTCTTTGTTGGAAAATAACTCAAAAACAAATCAAATGGTGCCGCCAAATTGGTGTTTTCATCTGACAGGTTTTTATCAATACTTACCCAGGCAGCAAGTTGTGTGAATACCTGAAATTTTTCCGACACCTTTTTATCGTATAAAAATTTTGTAATCCATAAATGTCGGTTATTGTCTAAAAATGGCCGGTCCAATTTTTCACTTTGAGGGTCTGAAATAACACTAAGTAGCAATCCACTTTGAATACTAAACCGTTTCCATTTATTTATCGGATTAAATTTAACTTTCATTCCTACAAGATTAATTCCAGTTCTTGATTTAGGTGAATTAGAAAAGGTAAACACATTTGTTGCGCTCGAATTTGTTGCTCCAGCATAAACCGATCGAAACCAAAGTTCACCTCCTATTGAAACTTTAGGTGATAACCCATAATTATACTCTGCGATAGAAGTAAAGAAATTACTTCTCCCTCCTGCATCCTGTTTACTCCCTTCTTCATCAAAGAATAACGTTTGAGTATAAAGACTATTAAATAATTTAAATTCTGTTTGTCCCTCATTTATTAAAATAGAAGGGGTATAGTCTTGAACACTTCTTGTGTTTACTTCTTCTTGAGCATCCACAAATAGTGTTAACAACAAGAATGAAAATAATATAAGGCAGTAATTTTTATTCATATTTTTATCAAATATAGTAACAAAATAAAGCATTTACTTTTGATTGAGTATGTCATAACACTGACAACCAAACTCAATCATTCTGCATTAATTTGTAAAATAAAACAAGCTCTTAATGGAACATGTTGTTATTATTGGAAATGGAGTGTCTGGAATTACCGCGGCACGCCACATTAGAAAACTAAGTGATAAAAAAATCACTGTGATTTCTGCTGAAACAGATTTTTTCTTTTCTAGAACAGCACTGATGTACATTTACATGGGACATATGAAGTTTGAACATACCAAACCTTATGAAGATTGGTTTTGGAAAAAAAATAAAATTGACTTGCTAAAAGCTTATGTTCAAAGCATAAATACTGAAAAGAAGCAACTTAAATTAAATAATGGAACTGATTTGTCTTATGATAAGCTCATTTTGGCTGTAGGTTCAACCCCCAACAAGTTTGGGTGGCCAGGTCAAGACTTAAAAGCAGTACAAGGGTTGTATTCTTATCAAGATTTAGAATCGATGGAGGAATACTCTCCAACAACAAAACGAGCAGTTATTGTTGGTGGTGGATTGATTGGTGTGGAAATGGCAGAGATGTTTTTGTCACGAGGAATTGCCGTTACATTTTTAGTGCGTGAAGATCGTTTTTGGGGAGGTGTTCTTCCAAAAAATGAAGGCGATTTAATTGCCCGGCATATCAAAGAACATGGTGTTGATCTCCGTTTTAAGACTGAATTAAAAGAAATTTTAGCTGATGAAAATGGCAGAGCAAAAGCTATACTCACTAAAGACAATGAAGCAATTGAATGTCAGTTTGTTGGATTGACGGCTGGTGTTAGTCCAAATATCTCGTTTATGAAAGATGGAGATGTGGCTATAAATAGAGGAATTCTAATTAACGAATTTTTAGAAACGAATACTCCAGGTGTATATGCTATCGGTGATTGTGCTGAATTTCACCAGCATCCAACAGGAAGGAAAAACTTGGAGCAAGTCTGGTACACTGGAAGAATGATGGGCGAGACAGTTGCTCAAACCATATGCGGCAATAAGACAAACTATCAACCTGGGATGTGGTTCAACTCTGCTAAGTTTTTTGACATAGAGTACCAGACTTATGGATGGGTTTACAATGAATTGAAAGAGAATGAAGCGAGTTTTTATTGGGAACATGAAAGTGGTAAGATTTGCTTGCATTTGGTTTACGATAAAACTGATAAGACGCTATTAGGTATTAACACTTTCGGAATTCGATTACGCCATGAAGTTTGTGAACAATGGATTGATGGGGGTAAAACTATAGCACACGCTCTTGAACATATGGAAGATGCTAATTTCGATGCAGAATTTTATAAGTATCATGAAAGCGACATCATCAATCAATATAACAAAGAAAATGGAACAACCTTATCTCCTAAAAAAAGGAGTTGGAAAAGAATATTAAACCTCTAATGAATAACGATAAAATCTATAACAATAGCATTTCTAGTAAAGGCATTTTAGCTTGGGTTTTAGGTGCAATCCTGACCACTTTCTATGTATTGCTTTACTGGTTTGAAGGAGCTTTAGGCTTAGGCGTAGATGGTGCAGAGAATACTGGTTTTATAGCGTTATTTGATCCCTTGAGCCAATTTTTTAAAGGACAACCTGCGAGCCAATGGTTTGCTTACGGAACATTGTATACCTTTTTTATTGTTGTTTTTGGCGTAAAGTTTATGTTCAAATACCGAGAGAACAGGTATCAATTAATACGAACTTCTGTCGTTATTTTTTCTCAATTGGTATTGGCTTACTTACTGCCAGAAATTCTAGAAGGTTTTTCTGACCCTAATCATTATTTTGCAAAAGACATTAAAAATGTTTGGCCCTTAAACTATTACTTTTTTCATGGTTGGCATGTAGACAATATGCTTGAACATGGTGGCAATTTAGGAATGTTCTACTTTGTTGTTGGCTTATTAATGTTCTTAGTAATCACTCCAGTAGCTACCTACTATTATGGAAAAAGATGGTACTGCAGCTGGATTTGTGGTTGTGGTGGGTTAGCTGAAACTGCTGGAGATTCATTCCGTCAATTATCTTCTAAAAAATTAAGCGCATGGAAATTAGAACGGTGGATGATTCATCTCGTTATGGTTTTGGTTTTTCTTATGACATTCGCAACACTTTACGGTTATTTTACCAGTAGTGGAACATTCTTAGGGTTAGACATTTATACCTATTTCCAGCAACCTTATGGTTTTTTAATTGGAGCTGCATTTTCTGGTGTTGTTGGTGTTGGGTTTTACCCTTTATTAGGTAGTAGGGTTTGGTGTAGGTTTGGATGTCCTATGGCTGGTTATATGGGAATTATTCAACGCTTTAAATCACGTTTCAGAATTACAACAAATGGCGGACAATGCATTTCTTGCGGAAACTGTTCTACTTATTGTGAACAAGGAATTGATGTAAGATCATATGCTCAAAAAGGACAAAATATTGTGCGTGCTTCTTGTGTTGGTTGTGGTGTCTGTTCTGCCGTTTGTCCAAGAGGGGTCTTAAAATTAGAAAATGCTCCTGAACAGGATAGAATTAAAGAAACCCCGATACTAATTGGTAAAGAAAAGGTTGAATTAAAATGAGGACCTTATTTATAATCATATTGTCTTGCTGTTCTTTTTTATTATTGGGTCAAGAAGTTATTGTAGAAAAAAAGCTATACCCTAATAAATCCATAAAATCAGAATGGACTTATCAAAAGGGGAATGAAAAATCTTACCTAAAAAACTACTACGAGAATGGAAAATTAGAAAGTGAGGGGTGGCTTAAAAATGGGAAAAAAGATGCGTACTGGTTCTCTTATCATAAAGATGGAACAAAAAAATCTGAAGGAAATTTTATAAATGACTTACACCACGGTTGGTGGGTGAGTTATTCAAAAAATGGAAATAAAAAAGAGCAAGGAAAATATACTAATGGGAAAAAAGAAGGTTACTGGTCCTATTATTATACCAACGGGAAACTAAGTTCTCAAGGGCATTATAAAAATGATTCGAAAATTGAATGGTGGATTATGTATACCGAAAATGGACAAAAAACCAATGAAGGGCATTATACTGGAGAAATTAAGAATGGCTTTCATCATATTTATGAAAATGGCAAACCAAAATATGCTGGCCATTTTAAAAACAACATTAGAGTTGGAACATGGGTAACGCTAAACGACAGTGGAGGTTTTATTGATATAAGAGAATATGGTGAATAACCCAATTATTGATGTAATCATTCCCGCCTTTAATGAGGAAAATTCTGTTGGAAATGTTGTCAATGATATTCCAAAAGGCCTTATTCGTGAAATCATTGTTGTTAACAATAACTCTACTGATAAGACTGCAATGAACGCAACAACAGCTGGGGCAACAGTTCTTGAAGAAAAAAATATGGGTTACGGAAATGCTTGTTTGAAGGGGATAGATTATATTAATTCGAAAGAAATAAAACCAGCTATTGTCGTTTTTTTAGATGCCGATTACTCGGATTATCCAGAAGAAATGGTAGATGTAATCAAACCAATTATTGAGCAAGACAAGGAAATGGTTATTGGTTCTCGTGCTTTGGGCAATTTAGAAAAAGGTTCCATGACACCTCAACAAGTTTTTGGAAATTGGTTAGCTACTTTTTTACTCAAGCTATTTTATGGAGTAAAATATACAGATTTAGGACCATTTAGGGCTATAAAATACAATAGCCTTATTGCTCTTGGTATGAAAGACAAAACTTACGGTTGGACTGTGGAAATGCAAGTTAAAGCTGCCAAACGAAAAATGAGTTCGTGTGAAGTTCCAGTGAATTACAGAAAACGAATCGGTTTCTCTAAAGTTTCTGGAACGGTAAAAGGAACTATTGGAGCAGGATATAAAATAATCACCACCATTTTTAAATACTTATAAATGGTAATTTTGAACATAATAAAACGATGGAAATAGTATTAATCATCATATACGGTTTAGCGCTTTCTTTTATCTTTTTGTACAGTATTGTCCAAATTAATTTAGTGATTAATTATTTGCGGAATAATAAAAAGAAGAGAGCTTATGGAGTAATTGATGAAGACAAATTACCTTTTGTAACTGTCCAACTTCCTTTATACAATGAACTTTACGTTGTTGAACGGCTTATCGATTCCATTGCAAAATTTGATTACCCAAAAGACAAATTTGAAATACAAATTTTAGACGACTCTACAGATGAAACAGTAAATATTGTTGCCAAAAAAGTAGAAGAATATAAAGCATTAGGGTTTAATATTTACCAGCACCGAAGGGAAATAAGAACTGGTTACAAAGCTGGTGCCTTAGCTGAAGGATTAGCCATTGCCAAAGGAGATTTCATTGCCATATTTGATGCTGATTTTTTACCAAAAGCAGAATTTTTGAGAAAGACCCTACCTTATTTTAAGGATGAAAAAATTGGTGTAGTGCAAACTAAATGGGAACATCTCAATAAAAATTATTCATTGTTAACTCGTCTCCAGGCCTTTGGATTAGACGCACACTTTACAGTTGAACAAACCGGCAGAAATTTCGGAAACCACTTCATTAATTTTAATGGCACTGCAGGAATTTGGAGGAAAGCATGTATAGAAGATGCTGGTGGTTGGGAGGCAGATACATTAACCGAAGATTTAGATTTGAGTTATCGAGCACAATTAAAAGGTTGGATATTTAAATACTTAGAAGAATTAGGTTCGCCAGCAGAATTACCGGCAGCAATGAATGCACTAAAAAATCAACAGTTTAGGTGGACAAAAGGGGCCGCTGAATGTACCCGTAAAAATTTATTGAAAGTGCTTAAAAATAAGGATTTGCCTTTCGGTACTAAACTGCATGCTTTATTTCATTTAATGAATAGCTCTATTTTTATTTGTATTGTTTTGCTTTCTGTTTTAAGCATCCCCATGTTAATGATCAAAAATAATTTTGTGGAGTACAGTTTACTTTTTAAAATAGGCAGTTTTTTTATTCTAAGTGTTGTTTTTTTAAGTATCTATTACTTTGTTTCTCTTTCGAGCGACTATAGAAATAAGTTAAAAGCATTGTTTCATTTTATTTTCTTATTTCCTTTATTTTTATCTGTCTCTATGGGCTTATCATTACATAATGCGTTAGCTGTAATAGAAGGTTATATGGGTAAAAAATCTCCTTTTATCAGAACACCTAAGTTTAATATTATTGAAAATAAAGATGCCTGGAAAAAGAACAAATATTTAGTAAGTAGTGTAAGTTTTTTAACTGTACTTGAGTTTCTTTTAACGCTTTATTTCCTTTTCGGAATTTACTCTGCTTTTCATTATGACGATTTTGCTTTAATCCCTTTCCATATTATGTTATTTTTGGGGTTTGGATATGTGACTTTTTACTCACTGTTCCACTCACGAAAATCTACGAAATAACATTTTGTCACCATTTAAGTACATACTTGCAATTGTTTTCGCTGCAGTATATGTCTGTTTTGGTTATTTCCTGGAAAGAGAAAATTTTCAACACTTAATCATTTTATTTGGAGCAGGGTTTGTACTCTACTTCTTTTTTGTTTTTACCACAAAAGACAAAAACGAAACCGATATATTATTATGGGTTTCAATGATCTTCAGAATCATATTCATTGTTGCTATTCCTTGTTTATCTGATGATTATTTTCGATTTATTTGGGATGGAAAACTCTTTATAAATGGTTTTAACCCTTACCTGTTTATTCCTTCAGAAATAGTTAATACAGAAATTGCCGAAACAGCTGGGTTAACTCAAGAATTATATAATGGGCTAAATTCTCCAGAATACTATACCGTTTATCCACCAATCAATCAGCTTATTTTTTCCTTGGGTGGTTTTTTCTCAAAATTTGGAATGTTGGCTGGCATTATTGCCATTCGTATCCCCATCTTAATTGCGGAATTTTTTACTATAAAATACATTAGAAAGTTACTGGACAGTCTACAATTGCCACATCACCATATTCTTTTATACGCATTAAACCCATTAGTTATTGTAGAGCTTTCTGGCAACCTTCACTTTGAAGGAATGATGCTCTTATGCATTGTTGTTGGTACGTACTGGTTAATTGCAAACAAATGGGCTGGTGCAGCTTTCTGGTGGGCAATGGCAATTAGTATAAAATTAATTCCTGTATTGTTTTTGCCTGTTTTGCTTAAACGGTTAGGCATTACAAAAAGCATTTGGTTTTATATTATTACTGCGTTAGCATTGGTATTTACCTTCTTACCTTTTCTTGATGAAAAACTTATTGAACATATCTTTTCAAGCATCAATTTGTATTTCCAAACCTTTGAGTTTAATGCAAGTATTTATTATGTGATAAGATGGATTGGCTTTAAGCAGGTTGGATACAATATTATTCAACAGGTAGGTCCGATACTATCTATAGTTACTTTTGTGTTGGTGATGACTGTTTCATTTTACAGAAATAATTCTTGGCAAGATGCATTGAAAAAAATGTTCTTTGCTTATACTATTTACCTATTATTGGCAACAACAGTCCATCCTTGGTACGTCATTAATTTAGTTTTATTATCTGTTTTTGTACGAAATTACCGTTATGCGATAATATGGTCGGTTCTTGTGGTATTAAGCTATTCTGCCTATATGAGTGATGATTATCAAGAAAATCACTTGCTAATTGCTATAGAATATGCTATCGTAATTGGATGGATTGGCTTTGAATTGATAAGGGGCAGAAAGTTACTTCACTAAAGTTGCTGTTCCATACATGGTACCTTCTGTCCCCTGAATATCCATGTATTTTATTTTCCACACGTAAACGTCATTTTTAGAAAGTTTACCCTTATAAACTCCATCCCATCCAATACGCATGTCACTGGTATGAAATAATTCTTCACCCCACCTGTCAAAAATGTACATGTCGAATTCTACAATGTCTTTTCCATAAGCATAAAAAATGTCATTTACTCCATTCCCATCGGGAGAGAAGGAATTAGGAACATAAATAACACCATCATAAAATACGGTAATGGTATCATAGCTAAAACAACCATTTGCACCTTGTACAGTTAAATAATAAGTAGAGGTCTCTACTGCTGTTACTATAGGGTTTAAACAAGTATCGCAACTTAACCCCGTAGATGGAGTCCACCAAAAACTAACTCCATTTGTTGTTGGTGTTAATGTTACCAAAGCCCCCCATTGAGTTGAAATATCATAACCAATTTCCAGCATTGGAGTTGCAAATGTGTCCACAAAAACAGATAGTGTAGTTGTACACCCTGCAGTATCAGTAATGTCAACATAAAAAGTGATGGGCACATCAATTATTGGGGTAATGATGCTGCTGGTCGAATACGCTGCATTTTCAGCCGAATACCATAAATAAGAAACTCCACCTGTTGCCCATAGAGTGGCTTGTTCTCCTGCACAAACAATGGTATCTGGAACAATATCAGCAACCACTATATGTACCACCACCTCAACAGTATCAAAACCAGACCCGCAACCATTTGTTACTTCAATAACATAATTCGTAGATTGAACAGGAAAAGCCATGGTTGATGAATCATTAGGATTTGCTAATGTGCTTGGAGGAGTCCAGCTATAAGTTATTCCTCCTGAAGCGTAAATTTCCACACTGTCTCCTTCACAAATCTCGTCATTTACAGAACCCAGGGCTGTAGGAGTTAAAGTATCCACAAAAACTGTCATTGATGTATCCCAAGTACAGCCATTGACATCCGTAACAGCCACGTTATATGTAGTGTGTTGTGAAGGTGTTGCTATAGGACCTGCAATAGCAGGGTTATCTAACGTTGCTGCTGGTGACCATAAATAACTTCCTCCTCCAAACGCATTTAGTTGAACATTTTGTCCCAGACAGATTCTAACATTTGAATCTATGTTGATATTTTTTTCAAACACCGTAACCAATACTTGTGTTGTATCTGCTCCACAACTGTCAGAAACGATAACGGTGTATAATGTTGTTGTATCTGGAAAAACTGTTGGTGTATCTGTAGTTCCATTTAAAATATTGTAGTTCGGTTGCCAATTAAATATTAACCCTCCTGTTGCACTTAATTGAACACTATCTCCTTTACAAACTCCAGCAGGTAGGGCATTGGCCACTGGTGGTAAGTTAATAAAAACATCTACATAAGCAGTATCTCTTTTCAGACAGGAGGCCGAATCTAACGAAACTAACATAACAGAATAAGTGCCATCAGCATTATACGCATGACTCGGTTCAAATAAATTTGAAGTGTTGCCATCTCCAAAATCCCAATAGTAAGATATTCCTCCATTGCTTAAGTTTTGAAAATCAACTGTATCTCCGACACAATGGTAAGGGGTAGCATAAACCCCTGCACTTGCAGTAAGTATTGATAAATCTAACTTAAAAACTCCTAAATTACAGTTCGGGCTATTATCTGTATTCGACCAAGCACCAGGTGTTGTAGGAAAATCATTTGTAGATCCTCCACATGAAGAACAAACTGACTGATATACAATTCCTTTTTTATCAAACCGACTCGTTCCTCCATCTACGTGGTCATCACTCGTTCCTCCTCCAAAAAAAGTAGCAAACATCAAGGCTCCTGCATTTTCAGAAAACATAGTTAAATAATAATCACTTCCGTCTGTTCCGCTCTGAATGGCATTGGCCGTAACAGGTAGTCCATTTGTAGTACTAAATGTTGCTGAGCTAAATCCAGCATTTACAGCTCCCCCCCAACCAGAGACCATAATATAATTACAATCGTTCACTAAGAACGCAGATAATGCAATATCTATTTCCCCAGAACCCGTTCCAAAAGTTGTTGAAAATACGGTGGCCGATAAATTTGGAGTCAGTTTATGCAAAAATTGACCACTGTTAGGAACATTATACACTCCAGCTGGTGTAATAGGATATGTCCCCGCTGTTTGTCCTACAACATAAACATTATTTGCCGTATCTGATTGAACAAAAAATGATTGGTCATAATCTGGTGTTCCTAAAAATGTGCTTGCCATAATAGTAGTTGCCGAAGCATTTATTCTTGCCACCCAGCCATCAGCAATACCACTTCCAAAAGTAGGTTGAACTGTTCCGGCTGTAGTAGGGAAATTAGGACTAGCTGTACCACCCGTAACCAATAGATCTCCTAAGCTGTTTAATTGAAATGAATAAGCTGCATCAGCATTGGTTCCGCCCATATAAGTACTCCAGATTAATGCCCCCAAATTAGGTGTCATTTTGAAAATACAAGCGTCTTGTCCAGCCGACAATGCAGGTTGTAAGACCCCTGCTGTAGTTGGAAAATCATTCGAAGCAGTAGCACTCGCCAAATAAACATTATCATTAACATCAACGAATACTTCCCCTCTATAATCATCAGCATAATTGTATTTTAATTGTGCTGCTAAATTTAACCCATCATTACCTGAGCCTCCAACAAATGTAGAAGCTTGTAGTACCGATCCATTGCTACTTAATTTAGCAACAAAGATATCGTATGCTCCATTGTGCGTATTGTCATAAGCTGCACCTGTTACTGGGAAATTTATTGAATTTGTAGTTCCTAAAATTAAAAGTTCATCATTACTATTTACAATTAAACTGTGAGGAAAGTCTTCACCATTCCCCCCCAAATAGGTCGAATAAATTAACCCTGTTCCATTCGGTGTAAACTTAGAAATGGAAATATCTCTTGAGCCTCCTCCATAAACTGTTTGATATGCTCCTAATGTTAATGGGTAACCAATCCCAAAACTAACTCCTCCTCCATATAAATTCCCCGCAGCATTAAATGTAGATGTATATCCAAAGTTATCGGCAGTAGAACCAGAGTATGATGCGAAAATTAATACAGGATCGATAACCAAAGGAAGGCTTTTCTTGTACCCTCTTGGAAAAGCAAAAGACAATACATTCCCATCTAAAACAAACTTACATTTCACTTCTTTTTCTTTTCCTCGAACAATTTGGTAAGCATAAGGTTTCTGTTCCACAATCTCATTTACCGATGTTTTGATGTATAAATTACCTTCTTCGAGGTAAATCTTTTCTACACCATTATACTCCAGCTTTATTTCATCAGGATTACCATTCGGCATAACATTAAAATCATACTTTAAATAATTTTCTTGCATGTAAAACTTTAGGCCAATATTGCTATAAATGTTATGATAGTTAACCTTCTCATACTTTTTCACATTTCCTGCCCATTTGGATTTATCCTTTCCGACAAAGTAATTTTCATAATCTGGACGGGCAACCTCAGGAGATAATTTTTCAGTTGTTGAATTCAAAAAATTAACTTGAAAAGCATGTAAATTAATGATGGAATCTTGATGGGTTGGATTTTTTATAAATCCATGATGGAGGTCTCCCGATCGAATAACATCGCTCTCGTTATGAAACTGATACGTTAATTTGTCTTTTTCTAAGTAAAGGTTTCCTCCTGGAATTCTTGCTTTATATTCGACATTATCATTCCATTGCCCCTTGTTTTCTTTAAACTCGAGCACAGCATTTTGAGCGATACAATTAACGCCAATAAAGAGAAATAATATGTTTAAAAAATACTTCAATTCAATCCATTAGAACCTTACAAGATACTAATTTTAAAAGCTTTACCTTTTAAAGACTGAAAAATCGGCATATAGTTGCCTCTAAACCAACGGATTTGTATAAAAATGTTAAGATTATTTGGTTCCTAAATGCGTTTTAGGATTAATCGATTTTCATTTCTGGAACATTTTCTGGAACAACAAGCTCACCAGCAGTTGCAGCCTTAATTTCTTCAACGCTCACACCTGGTGCTCTTTCTAATAAATGAAATGCACCATTTTTTATTTCTAATGCCGCCAAATTGGTAATTATTCTCGTCACACAACCAACTCCTGTTAAAGGCAATGAACAAGATGGTAATAATTTACTTTCTCCTTTTTTATTGGTATGCATCATGGCTACGATAATGTTTTCGGCAGAAGCTACTAGATCCATTGCTCCTCCCATTCCTTTCACCATTCTTCCTGGAATTTTCCAATTGGCAATGTCTCCATCTTGAGACACTTCCATCGCACCCAAAACTGTTAATTGAACATGTTGTCCCCTGATCATCGCAAAACTCGTTGCTGAATCAAAGATTGATGCTCCAGGCATCAATGTTACCGTTTGTTTTCCTGCATTTATTAAATCTGCATCTTCTTCTCCATCAAAAGGGAAGGGGCCCATGCCTAAAATTCCATTTTCAGATTGAAATTCTACGGTGATGTCTTGAGGAACAAAATTAGCAACCAACGTAGGTATTCCTATACCTAAATTAACGTACCATCCATCTCTTAATTCTTGAGCAATCCTTTTTGCTATACCTACCTTATCAAGTGCCATATTTATCCTTTTTGTCGTACTGTTCGTTGCTCAATTCTTTTCTCATAACCTGTTCCCTGAAAAATTCGCTGTACAAAAATTCCTGGAGTATGGATGGTGTTCGGGTCTAATTCTCCTTCTTCCACCAATTCTTCTACCTCAGCAATGGTGATTTTTCCTGCCATGGCCATCATTGGGTTAAAATTTCTAGCAGTAGCTTTAAACACTAAATTCCCTGCAGTATCTCCCTTCCATGCTTTTACTATGGCAAAGTCAGCTGTTAACGCACTTTCCAAAATATGCGGTTTTCCATTAAACTCTCGCACTTCTTTTCCTTCGGCTATCTCTGTACCGTAACCCGCTGGAGTAAAAAAAGCAGGAATTCCTGCTCCACCCGCTCTGCACCTTTCTGCTAATGATCCTTGTGGAATCAAATCAACTTCTAATTCTCCACTTAACATTTGTCTTTCAAACTCATCGTTCTCACCAACATAAGAGGAAACCATTTTTTTAATTTGTTTTTTTTGAAGTAATAAGCCCAATCCAAAATCGTCTACTCCTGCATTATTAGAGATACAGGTTATTCCAGTAACATTCATTTTAACCATTTCCGCAATGCAGTTTTCTGGTATTCCACACAAACCAAAGCCTCCTAACATCAACGTCATTCCATCTTCAATTCCTGTCGTTGCCTCTTGGGCACCTGCTACAACTTTATTTATTGCCATAATTTTAATATTCTTGAGAATCGTAATTAATTCCTTCTTTTAACTCATTGTACTTTTTACAATTCAATTCAATGCTTAGCGGTTTGTCTGGTTTTTCAAAATCTCTATCCGGGTATTTTAATTTTTTATCAGCCTTAACTTTTTGCATGTAATACCCCCAAACAGGCAACGCCATATTCGCCCCTTGACCGTAATGTGTTCTGGCAAAACGAATGGCTCTTTCATCTGCCCCTACCCACACTCCAGTCACCAAATCAGGAGTCAACCCCATGAACCAACCATCTGAATTATTCTGGGTAGTTCCCGTCTTTCCTGCAATTGGATATTTATGCCCTCCATAAGGTCTTTGTTTAGTAACCCCTCTCCTAAGTCGCATTCCAGTCCCTAAGGTATAAAGTCCTCTTTTCCCTCTTGCCACCATATTATCTCCCATACATTTGTTGTATTCTCCATCCACAATTCCTTTCATCAAATCCAACATTACATAAGCCGTTTCTTCACTCATTGCTTCTTTGGAATCTGGGTTTCTATCAATGATTACGTTCCCATGTTTGTCCTCAATTCTCGTAAACATGGTCGGTTCTATGTAAACCCCTTTATTCGCAAATGTTGCATTGGCTCCAACCATTTCATATACACTCAGGTCAGCAACTCCTAAACAAAGAGAAGGAACAGGATCCAAATGGCTTTTTACTCCCATCGCTCTAGCTTGATCCATTACAGCCTGAGGTCCAAATTGTTTCATCACCCATGCCGTAGTTGTATTCATTGAATTCGCAATCGCATATTTCAAAGAAACTGGGCATCCATTGTAAATTCCATCAGAATTTTTCGGTGACCAATCCTTCAACAAACCATATTCTCCTTTATGAAAAGTATATTTCACATTTGGTACAGTATAGCATGGCGAATATCCATTTTGAATTGCGGTTACATAAACAAAAGGCTTAAAAGTTGAACCCACTTGCCGTTTACTCGTTACATGGTCGTATGCAAAGTTTTGATAATTAACTCCTCCAACCCAAGCCTTAATATATCCCGTGTGAGGGTCAACAGACATTAACCCTGTATGTAAAAATGTTTTGTAGTATTTTAAAGAGTCATTTGGCGTTAGCAAGGTATCGATGTTCCCTCTATGAGAGAATACTTGCATCTTAAGTTTAGTATCAAAAACGATGTCTATCGAATCTTTTTTAGTTGCCCATCGTTTGTATTGGCAATCTTCAGCCTGACATTGATAAAACTTACCTTCCTTTTTAACATTCTTGCCTCTTCTTCCACAATTTTCACACTCTTTTCCAGCCAATATTCTATATCGAGGGGTTTTCTCTTTAGATGATTTTAATAGCGCTTGGTATTGATTTTCATTTATTCCTTTATAACCTCCATCGTAAGGGTATCTTTTGATCCTGATTTTTTTTAATCGCTCACTAAATACATTTTGCAATGAATTGGCAATGTATTCTTCAACTGCCCACTCAGCATGTTCTTGCATTCTTGAGTTAAGAGTGGTATAAATTTTTAATCCATCACTGTAAATGTTATAGGGTTTGCCATCAGATTTAGCGTAAATGTATTTCCCATCTTCATCCTTCGTTTTCAACATCTCTTGTAGCTTCAGCCTTAACGTTTCCCTAAAATAAGGA
Organism: Flavobacteriales bacterium; assembly: GCA_029262875.1. Lineage (GTDB taxonomy): Bacteria > Bacteroidota > Bacteroidia > Flavobacteriales_E > Vicingaceae. Next base: position 98,043 of record JAJCYO010000167.1, on the reverse strand, counting down.
GCGGTACCTATTTTATGATCAACCTCTTGATAGTTCAACTCCATAGGCAAAGCCCTCAACGAATCGTATGCTTCCTGATTAAGAATCCCACTTCTTTTCATTTGAGCAAAAACCACCTCTCTTCTCTTTAAAGCATTGGTAGGGAATCTTTTGGGGTTAAATAAGGATGGATTTTTTGCCATTCCCACCAAAACAGCAGCTTCTTCAATAGTTAAATCAATTGGTTCTTTATTAAAATAAACATTACAAGCAGATTTTATTCCTACCGCATTGTAGATGAAATCAAACTTATTGTAATACATGATAATGATTTCATTTTTGGTATAGCGCTTTTCCAATTCAACCGCCAATATCCACTCTTGCAATTTTTGTTTAATTCGGCCTATTCCTCCATCTGGTTTTTCATGAAACATCATTTTAGCTAACTGTTGAGTAATGGTACTTGCCCCACCAGCACTCCCTAATTTTGCTACAGCTCTTACCAAGCCTCTAAGGTCAATTCCTGAATGAACCCTATATCTTTCATCTTCAGTTGCAATAAGTGCATCTACCAAAAATGGAGACAGATCTTCGTACTTAACATTGGTTCTATTTTGAAGGAAATATTTCCCAATCATCTTTCCATCCGAAGTAATAATTTCAGACGCCAAATTACTTTTAGGGTTTTCTAATTCTTCTAAATCTGGTAATTCATCAAATCCTAAAGTCCCTGCCTTGGCACCCCACATCATGATAAAAAGGAACAAAAATGGCATCAAAACAATGCACCAAAAAATGATGAACCGTTTCTTATTGCTTTTTGTATTTTCTTGTTTTGACACGTTTTTAATTTGCTGTTTCTACTCTTAATCCAATATCAGTAATTCCTTTTAATCCATCCTCAACCCTCATCGCTTGTTCATAAGAAACAATGTAATTGCCTTTTTGAGCAAACTTAAATCCTCCAACATACGGTATTCTTAAATCCCACAAATCACCAACTCCTTTTCCTAACCATTTCCCTCTATTATCTGCTAAGATACAATTTACCGTATCTTTAAGCAAACCACCATTTGGCCCCTGCATGGTAACAAAAAGATACAGGTTGCTATATGGGTAATCTCCTGTATTGCGAATATTGATGTATAAATTATGAGCTTCTGTCGTATCTTTTGCAATAAACTCAAAATTCGCAATATCTTCCTTTTGCCAATTTGCATTTTCTACTTCTATGTATTCTTCAAAAACTTTGTTCGAATCACAAGAAAATAATCCTAATGTCAATAAAAAGCCAACTACTATTTTAAAATAATTAGGCATTGTTTTTTGACTGATTTTTATTTCTATTCTTGTTTCGGTGTTTGTGGTGTTTCTTTCGTTTATTATGCTTTCCTTTTTTGTGTTTTGGTTTATCAAAACGCGTTAAACTATCTTGTCCCACAACATTTCCATATTCAGGTTCCTTAACCACTTCTTTAAGTTCTACAAAGTCCATTAAGTCATTTGGCTTTTCATCCTTCTTATTCATTTCAACAATCTCATTAACTCTATCAAGTTTTAACTCAATAAATTTTAACGGTTCATCTTGGTACGAATACCACATTATATTTTTGAAAATATCCATTTTTCTATAAAAAGCATTCCCTTTTTTGGTTTTTAGCTTAATGTTAGTATCTGGATATCCTTTTAATGCATCAACATAAGTATCTAACTCATAATTTAAACAACATTTCAATTTTCCGCACTGTCCTGCAAGTTTTTCTGGGTTTAAAGAAAGCTGTTGGTACCTTGCGGCTGATGTAGAAACTGATCTAAAGTCAGTCAACCATGTAGAACAGCATAACTCTCTTCCGCATGAACCTATTCCTCCTAACCTACTGGCTTCTTGACGAACACCAATTTGCTTCATCTCAATTCTTATCTTGAATTGGCCTGCTAATTTTTTTATTAATTCTCTAAAATCTACTCGCCCTTCTGCAGTATAGTAAAATATTGCTTTTGATTTATCCCCTTGATATTCAACATCGCTAATTTTCATTTGTAAGCCCTGTTCAATAGCAATGGTTCTTGCCTTGTACATTGTATCTACTTCTAATGTTTGAGCTTCAACCCATTTATCGATGTCTGTTTTTTTTGCTTGTCGATAGATTTTTTTCACTTCTTCTGAATCAAAAGCCAATTTGCGTTTACGCATTTGCTTTTTGACCAATTCTCCTGTAAGAGAAACTGTTCCAATATCGTGCCCAGGAGAAGATTCTACTGCCACTACATCGCCAACATTTAAGGTAAGCTCTTCTGAATTTCTATAATATTCTTTTCGGCTATTTTTAAATCGAATTTCAACACAATCGAACATTTCCTGGCCATGAGGTAACTCAATATCATTCAACCAATCAAAAACATTCAATTTGTTACAACTGCCCGTTTTGCTTTTACATCCTTTTGCTGATGTACCACAACCTCTTGCAGAGCTGCATCCACTACATCCCATTTGATTATCTATATATTGTCAGTTTCTGAATTAGAAACCGCGAATTGTTAAACTTATTGTTTCTTAGTTAACAAATATACTATTTCTATACAGGAAATTTTAAATGAGGAATAACGAATTTGAATAAAAACTATTCTGCCCCAACTGGTGCTTCAACGCGAAGTAGTTTTGTCAATTTTAAAGAAACATCTAAGAACAAAATTTTCGGGTTTGCATTCCGCTCAATGTGATAAGATGCATTGTCAAACAATTCAATAATTTCTATACAATTTGCTCCATGAATGTAAGGTGCAAACTTTGCTAAAAAACCTTCTTCGCTATTATTCACACGTTCCATCTCCACATCACCATAATTTTTTATCAGACTCTCTCTAAAAAGGTGTAAAGCATATTTTAAAAATTGTTTCTGTTTTTCTCTACCATAAGAAACCTTAGCAATTTCTTCAGACCAAACAATCAGAGCTGGAACATTTCCTTTAAATGCGGCTCTCATCCAATCTTTAAATAACTCATGAAATTCCTCTTCTAACTCTGAATGTTCAATTAATTTTTGTGCTTGAATAAAATTACCGTCTGATTGATGTGCTATTTTATGAGCAGCAGAAGTATCAATGTCGTACTTTTTAATCAATTCACTTTGCAAATCTTCTTCTTTAATTCGTCCAACTTTCACCAACTGTGTTCTAGATAAAATGGTAGAAATTATTTGCTCTGCATCTTGGGCGACCAATATAAAAAGTGTCTTACTTGGCGGCTCTTCAATGATTTTGAGCAACTTATTTCCAGATGCGATATTAAATCGTTCAGGATACCAAATAATCATGGTTTTATATTCCGATTCGTAAGTTTTGAGGCTTAATATTTTAAGAATAGATTCACTTTCATTTTTCGAAATCAACAACTGTTTGTTTCCTGTTTCAATTTTAGATTGCCATTTCGCTAAAGATAAATACGGCTCATCTAAATTTGCTTCTCTCCAGTGCTCAATATAATTAGCGCTAACCGGTTTTTCTTTTACTTCAGCACTTGTTGCAACTGGAAAAACAAAATGTAAATCTGGGTGAATTAATTTCTGAAACTTAACACAGGAAGGGCATTCTCCACATGAGTCAGTTGGCATTTTGTGCTGGCATGAAATGTATTGAGCATAAGCAATTGCCATCGGTAAATTACCTCCTCCTTCGGGGCCTAAAAATAATTGTGCATGGCTGATTCGTTCATCGTTAACCGATTTGATTAACCGCTTTTTCACGTTTTCGTGTCCTATTATAGCTTTAAATTGCATAGCTATCAAAATTAAATAATATCATTATTGTTAGCTAAATTTTAGCGAGAATTTTAACTTTGTCATCCAATAATTATTTAACATGCAAAACATAAATAACTATAACTTTTCAGGCAAAAAAGCACTAATTAGGGTGGATTTCAATGTCCCTTTGGATAATGATTTAAACGTTACAGATAACACACGAATTAATGCTGCTATTCCAACCATTAAAAAAGTACTTAGCAGTGGGGGTGCTGTTATTTTAATGTCGCATCTTGGGAGACCAAAAAACGGTCCTGAAGCAAAATTTTCATTGGCTAATATTGTTGATCAAGTTTCAAATTTAGTTGGAGTCAATGTAAAATTTGCAAATGACTGTATAGGAAATAATGTACAGGGGTTGGCTCAAAGCCTTCAATCAGGCGAAGTTTTATTGTTAGAAAATTTGCGTTTCCATAGAGGAGAAAAAAAAGGTGATGAGGAATTTGCAAAACAACTTTCAGCATTAGGAGATGTCTATATTAATGATGCTTTTGGAACAGCTCATCGAGCTCATGCTTCAACCGCAATAATTGCCCAATTTTTTCCAAATGACAAAATGTTTGGATACTTGATTGAAAAAGAAATCGAAAGTGTCTCTAAAGTAATGAATAATAGCGAAAAGCCTGTCACCGCAATTATTGGAGGAGCAAAAGTTTCAAGTAAAATCATCATTATTGAAAACCTTTTAGATAAAGTTGACCATTTAATTATTGGAGGAGGAATGGCTTACACTTTTGCAAAAGCACAAGGTGGTAAGGTTGGAAATTCTCTGGTCGAAGAAGATTTTATCGGGACAGCAACCTCAATTTTAGAGCAGGCCGCGAGTAAAAATGTTCAACTTCTTATCCCTATAGATAGTATTGCGGCCGATAATTTTAGTAATGACACCAATACACAAAATTGTTCCACCAATAATATTCCAGAAGGTTATATGGGCTTAGACATTGGTGAAAAAGCGGTAGTAGAAAATGTTGCCTGTATTTTAAGCTCAAAAACAATTCTATGGAATGGTCCTATGGGCGTTTTTGAAATGTCTAAATTCCAAAAAGGAACTGAAGAAATTGCTAAAGCAGTAGCACAAGCAACGTCAAATGGTGCGTTCTCTTTAGTTGGCGGTGGAGACTCGGTAGCCGCTGTAAATAAGTTTAATTTAGCCAATGATGTTAGCCATGTAAGTACTGGTGGAGGTGCTATGCTCGAATATTTAGAAGGGAAAGAATTACCAGGAATTGCTGCTATTTTGAACTAATTCTTTTAGCAAAAAAAGTAACTTTGAAGAAATATATTATAATCATTAAATAAGTTAACCCACTTATTATCATAGCATAAGTAGTTCTTGGAGACTCGTACACAAATTGAATTTCTCCACTGCTTTTAGCTGGAATCTCTACTCCCATAATTAGCTCATTTTCTTTCATTATAGCTAAAGGCTTTTCATTGTAATATGCTTTCCATTGGCCATGATAATTTTGATTCAAGAGAAATTTTTTCACTTGGGGTGCATTATTTACCACTCCCGCTTTAAACTTATTATAACCAATCAATGTTGAATTAATCGCTACTCCTTCTTCAGGTTCCTGAAAAAATAAGACAGGGTTTTCAATCGTTTGATCTAAGGCTCCATTTTCTTTTCCTTTTTCAAAACTTTTAAATCGCATTGGGTTATATCCTTTATTCGAAATCGTTTTATTTAATATTGATAGGTTTCTCCAAAAACCATCTATCTTTTTTAAGGGCAATTTTTCATCTAAGTTCTTTAACGGGATAATACTCGCTTCTTGGTTGATATCATTCGGTAATTCATTGAAAAATGATGAGACTTCACTGTATTCTATTTTGTTATATACTGTTTTTGGCGCGGATAATTGTACTTGGATAAAAACATCAAGCACCACAACAACAACTAATCCTATAAATAAATTTCTTTTCTTTTTTAAGAAGAAAAACAAGGAGACCAATACCAGCAGGATTATACCGTTTATAAATAAATGGCTCGATAATGTTCCCTCAAATTTTTCATCAGAAGCAATCAGTTTTTGTAAAATCTGACTTAACTCTTCCTTGGGCATATTAACAAACGACACAGCTGTAATTAAAAAAATAGTACCAAAAATGATCTTAACTGTATTGTCCCCCATTTTCTTTGATAAATCTCCCCGTAGTTCTTTTTTAATTGAAAACCCTGCAAGCAAAAGGCTACTGAAAATAAAGTATATTTTAAAAAATGAAGAGTGTTTAAAAAGCCCAAAGCCCGGTAATTCATAAGCTATTTTATAAAAGAATGTGCTCGACCCTGCAGCAAACAATAAGGACAATATAGCCACAATGATTAACGGGACGAAGTATTTATTTTTAACAGAAAAAAATGAAATTACCAGGTAAATCACCCCAAGAATTCCAAAATAACCATTTCTTAAGGTGACATCGGTATGGCTGAATAATTCTGTTTCCGATAAAATGGAAAATGGGAACAGAAAAGAGATGTATTCATACACCGTAAAATTATTATAGGTTAATCGTTCATAAGGTAATCTTTCTGATCTGTTAAAATAGGGCAGAAATTCATAAAAAGAATTAATGTAGGGAAGTAATAGTAACACTGATACTACGAGAATTACTCCTCCACCAGCTACAATAGTGATTATATTTTTCTTTTCGGTTTTGTTCTTCCATAGAAAATAGATAAACATTGCAACAAAAACATAGAGCAAAATAATTACAAATGGTGGACTTGCTCCTGAAGTGCAAATTGCTAAGAAAAGTGCCGTAAGAATGGCGTACCTGTATTTTAATGTTTTAAAAAACGATAACCCCGCAAAAATGATCCAGGGCAACCATGCAATACCAATTAAAAAGGGAAGTAATTGTGATGAGCCTACCATAAACCCAGATAATGCATAACACAAAGCCACAATAAAACTAACTTTTGGGTTTCCGTAAATAAAATTTCCCAATTTATAAAACCCAACGGCAGCAATAATATAGCACGATAAAATTTCTACCGTTAAAGACCCTATTGTATATTTACCAAACAACATGATAATCCATGTTATGGGATACCATGTTCCGCTTTGTAGGTCTGAATAAACGGGTGTCCCTAAATTCTGAAAAGAATTCCAAAAAGGAAATTCACCATTCCAAAGGTAATCACTTACAAAATATCGGTAAGGCAAATAAGCATCAATATTGTCCCATTTGCTGATGTAAACAAAAAAAGATAATTGCCATAAACACAACAACACAATTGTCACTAAAGCAATGATATACTTATTATTTAAAATAAAGTTTCTCATTACAATATAGTGACTATTGATTTAATACTCTTAAAGTATTTAGTGACCTCAAAGGTACAATTTTCAAACCATCTTGAAAGTGAATTACAAAGAATAATTGAAGTTTTGGGAACATTAGAGCAAAAATGAAACAGTTTTATTTCTTGATTAATTTATGGTGATACATTACACCATCAGATTCTATTCTGATGAAGAGTAATCCTTTACTAAACTTACTGACGTCAACTTTATTGTATGCGTCTAAGACATCCACTTCTGTATAGAGTAGTTGACCTAAAGAATTGTAAATGGTTAGGTTGTAGGGTTTATCTAAGCCTTCTATTATGAATTGAGATGAGGTTGGGTTGGGATAGATTGATAGAGTAGATTGTATTTGCTCGTCAATTCCAACACATAGTATTATAACAATATTTGTCGTATCATTATTTACACAAGAATTACTATCTGTGAATGTATAAATAACATCGTGTATTCCGATTCCAGCGATAACAGGGTCGAAAACACCAGACCCAATTCCATTACTCCCAAAATAAGTCCCTCCTAAAGGAGACGCATTAGGTAAAACAACAGGAGTGGCATTATTACATAAAGTATCAGGATTGAAAGAGTCAATTGTTACTGTTGGTAATAAGCTGTAATTAATGTTAATAGAATCGGATATTATTCCACATATATTCGTAACCTGAACCCAATATACCCCTTGTTGGGAAACAGTAAGGATAGAATCTGAAGAATTGTCTTGCCATAGATAAGAATTAGCATTGGTAGTTACATTGAGTATCAATGAATCTCCTTCACACATATTTGAATCATTACCTAAATTGACAACAGGAAGCGGTATATAATTAATATTAATAGTGTCAGATGAGCTACAATTATTTACTGTTATTATTACCCAATAGGTTCCCGAGGTTAATACATTTAATGTTGGGTTTGTTGAATTATCCTGCCATAAATAGCTTGAATTTAGTGTTGACGCATCAAGTATAATTTCTCCTTGGCATAGAGCTGTATCATTCCCTAAATTTACTATGGGGATGGAATCATAATTAATAATAAGAGTATCTGAAGTGATACAGTTATACGCAGTTACTTGAACCCAATACACCCCCTGTTGGGAAATAGTAAAGATAGAATCTGAAGAATTGTCTTGCCACAAGTACAGAGCATCTGGTGTGGAGGCATTCAATGTTAGAATTTCTCCTTGACAAAGGGTTGAGTCAATACCTAAATTGATGTTAGGATTTGGATATATATAAACAGAATTTACACAAGTATCAGGAAATCCATTAAAATAAGTAATTAGAGTAACTACAAAAATACCAGTATCAGTAAAAAGATGAAGAGGATTTAAATTTGTTGATACATTGTTTCCTCCACTACTTGAATCTCCAAAATTCCAAAACACTGAATCAATGGATGTTTGTGGAATAATAAAATTAGTTGAATCTCCACTACATAAATTAGTAATTAAAAATGTAGGTTTTGAAAATATTGAGTTGTTAAAATTTGGTAATCCTAATCTTCCTTGCTGACCTGCAAGAGAAAACCCATCAATGTCAAAATCACAAGCTGTACCGAGAAAATTAGGATAATTAATGACATCTAAAGTTAGTTGAGTTTTTGATAAATATATTTTATGATCAGGACCTAATTGAAGTGCTCCAGCTGGCATAATAGTTGACCCAATAGTAATTCTTGAATTAAAAATATCTAAAGTTGAACCTGCTAATAGATTGTATTGAAATATATTGTTCCCTATTCCACTTACTTCAGAAATATAAAGAATATTACCATCTGGAGAAAATTCAACTCCATATGGAGCTTGTAAGGATGAATTTCCAAATGTCATTGGATTACTTAGTACTCCTGTAGAGTTGTTGAAATCAAATAATTCAACGATGTTTAGTGTGTGGTGAGCAGCCGCAATTCGACTTCCGTCTAATGTTCCTTTTAAAGAGCCCATTGCTGTTACTCCACTACTAACAAAAGGAACAGAACCAACAGGGCTTATAACGGGAGTCATATTAAGTCCAGTTGAACTTAGAAGATAACTTTGAAAATTATTATTCCCATAAATGTGAATAATCACCCAATAGTCAATATCATTTTGATGCTTTATAACAGTAATTTTTTCGCATACAGGAGTAACAATAGGAACATTTTTATTAAAGGTTACATCTCCTAACCCTCCTTGTAAACTCATATCAACTTCTGAATATCTAAATCCGCTAGCTCCACCTAGTGCATCGACAGTAAAAACATAGTAAATTGAATTTGAACCTGGCTTTTTTACAATTATTGCAGATTGAGTACTACTAACACTCCCCATTAAACCAAATCCATTGGGCATAATGTTATGGTTTTTATTCCAAATACTTAGTCCATCTGTATAGAATAAAAGAGTTCCTGTTGTGTCTGATATTGATGAAGAACCTTCATATGTGTTAAGAGCACCGTCAGTTAAAGCAACTGGAGAACCAGAATTAAAATCTATACCAGCATTACTTCCAAAATACCATATATTACCTTCATTTTGAGGGTAGCCCACAATAACGCTCAGCAATAATGATATTGATAGAATGTATTTCATTATTTGTTAAATTACGTAATTATTTTCTGATTTGTCTAATGAAAATTAATAAGTGGTAGGTATTACTTTATAAAAGGCAAATTTATTGAGTTTCTCCCAAAATACTTATTTACAAAAATTACTTTTATAAATAAGAAAACACACTTTTTGATGATTGTTTTTCCTCTTTTCTCTTTCTCGTTTGTTTTAGTTAATTATTAAACCGATATTTATCTCGGTTTATGGAAAACGGACAAATAATAGATTTTCAAAAGATAACTTCATTAGAGGTATTTTCTGCGTTTCCTAACGTAATGGAATACATCGATAAAAAGGAATTTACCATAAGCGATGCTAACATAAAAAATTGGGTAGTAAAAAACTGGCAAAAACACAATTTACTAACACAAGATTACGAAGCAGAAAAATGGCGAAAATTCTCATTTACAGAAATTGTTTGGCTTCGTGTTATTGTAAAATTAAGAGCGTTAAAAGTTCCGTTAGAAAACATAGCTAAACTGAAGGAAAATGTGTTCTTACAAATTCCTCTTTTCACCGAAGCTAAACAAGAGGAAATTATCGATACAATATTCCTGTTTCCAGACAATAAATTAAGCAAGGAAGAAATACGTAATAAGTTACGAGAAGATAACACAGCAAAAGAGCTGAAAAACATGAAATTTTCGCTGTTACATTTATTCATTATGGATGCTGTTTTGCTGAAAAATCATTTCTCGTTAATACTCACTATTGACGGGGCTTCCATGCCTTACAAAGAATCGTATGCAGAATACATAAACACGATACCAGAAGCAAGAAAAATTTTACTTGGTTCTTACGTGTCAATTTCCCTTACAGAAATCATTTCTGAGTTCATTTCAGAACACGAAATTAACGTAAGTGAAAATGAGTTGAAAATCATTTCAAAAGACGAAGCAATTTTGCTGAAATATTTACGTGAAGGAAACATGAAATCTATCAAAATTAGATTCGATGAAAATGGAAAAATAAAAATGTTGGAATTGGAAAAAGAAGAGCCTGTTAAAAATGCTAAAAATGTGCTAGATTTCATCCTAAATAATGGCTATCACGACATAAGTATTACGACAGTACAGGGAGACATAATAAAATGTGTTAATACACAGAAAATAAAACTATAATAATGGTACTGAACACATCAGACCGAACAGGAAATGCGAACACTTATCCTAACACGGAAAGTTTTCACGTTACTAAACGAAGTGATAACAATAGAAAAATGTAAAAAAGTATTAGAACAAAAAGGAAATAAATACACAGACGAACAAGTAGAAGCCATCAGGTGTTTTATTTATACACTAATTAAAATTGATGGCAACAACGAAAAAACACAACGATATGGAAAACGCAATATTATACACGAGAGTATCAACAGATGAACAGGCAAACAGAGGTTTTAGTTTGCCCTACCAAAAGGAAGTTTTAACACGATTTTGTACACTAAAAAACATCAACGTAATTAAACACTTTCAAGAGGATTATTCTGCTAAAACTTTCGATCGTCCAGATTGGAAAAAACTCATTGTTTACGTAAAAGCAAATCGTAAAAATATTGATGTTGTTTTATTTACTCGTTGGGATAGGTTTTCTCGTAACATAGCAGAAGCGTACCAAGTAATTAAAAAATTACACGATATGGGTGTTACGGTAAACTCGATTGAACAACCGTTAGATTTAACGATTTCTGACAACAAGGTTATTTTGGCGATTTACCTCGCTATTCCAGAGGTAGAAAATGATAAGATTTCTATACGCACCCGTGAAGGCAGTAGAAAGGCAAATCAATTAGGTTGTTGGACAACAGTTGCTCCCATCGGATATAAAAACTATCGTACAGAAGACGGAAAATCTAGCCTAATTCCATCGGGAAAAGCACCGTTAATTTACGAGGCATTTAAAACACTTGCTGATACACAGAAACCTGTTGAAACGGTACGTAAAATAATGCTGAAAAAAGGACTGAAAATATCACGTACACGATTTTATCATCTTGTTCGTAATTATGCTTACGTTGGTAAAGTAAAAGTTCCAGCATACAAAGACGAGGAAGTTAAAATAGTTGAAGCCTTACATGATGCTATCGTTCCAATAAGCCTTTTTAACACAGTTCAAGATGTTTTAAATGGAAAGGTTAGGAAAACAAAAAAATACTCGTTTAAAAACGAGGATTTTCCGTTACGAGGACACATTAGCTGTTCAAGGTGTGGTAAAACATTAACAGGAAGCACTTCAAAAGGGAACGGAGGGTTATATTATTATTACCATTGTACAAAAGGTTGTAACGAGCGTTTTAAAACAGCTGAAGCACACGAAAAATTGGAAACACTGATTGGCAAAGTTAAATTGACTGAAGATATGTCAAATCTTGTTTATGCCGTTTTATCAGACGAGCATAAATCAACTAAATTTCAATCAACAATTAAGGTCAATAAATTGGATAAATCCATCGCTAAAATAAACACGACAATTGAACAGGCAGAAAACAATTTATTTGAAGGAAAAATTGACCAAGACACATTTGTAAAAGTAAAACAACGGTATGCTGAAAAACGGGATGAATTAACACAAGAAAAAAGCGAAATATCTAATGTTGGGAAATCTTTTTTAAAGACTTTAAAAAGATGTTTGCACTTGTTCAATAATCTCGATAAGCTATACCGCAAAAGCGATTGGGAGGGAAAACAAAGATTATTAGGTTTGATATTCCCAAAAAAATTGGTTTTTAAGAAAGGAAAGATTCAAACCATTAAACTCAACTATGCTTTAGAGCATATTACGATGATTTCCAACGAGATAACAGGAATAAAAAAAGGACAATCCCAAAAAAATTCGGGATTGTCCTCTGCGGTGACCCCGACAGGATTCAAACCTGTAACCCTCAGAGCCGAAATCTGATATTCTATTCAGTTGAACTACGGGGCCAATTAATTTTCGGTAAATATATCATATTTTTACACAATATAATACTGCATTATTAGTTAAAGATTTGCACAATTATTATGCTACATAGACTCTTAATCATACTACTGTTAATATCTCCAGCAAGGTTTTGTTTTGCTCAAGACATCCCTATTGGTGATTGGAGAGATCACTTACCTTATTCCGATGCTATTTCAATTAGCTATGGGAATAACATCGTTTATTGTGCTACAAATTCTGCGGTCTTTATGTATGACAAGTCAGATATGACTGTTGAAAGGTTAAATTTAGTCAATGGTTTATCCGATATTGGCCTTAGTAAAATAAAATACAATGACTATAATCAAAGGGTAATAATCGCTTATGCCAACGGGAATGTTGATGTTATTGATGAGCGTAAAAATATTACCAACTTATCCTTTATCAAAAACAGTAATGTTATTGGTAGTAAAGCAATCAATCACATTTACCTTCAAGGAAAATTAGCTTACCTCTCCACAGGTTTTGGGATTGTTGTATTGGATACAGATAAACTCGAAATAATTGATACTTATCTGTTTGGTCCTTCGGGAAGTTTTATGTTCACAAATGCCGTAACAATGGATACCCTTAACATATATGCTGCCACAGACCAAGGGGTTTTTTATGCCAATAAAAATAGTGGCAATTTAGTGGATTATAACGTATGGACCCTACTCCCCGATTTAGGAACCTTAAATTATAGCAATATAGTGACTTATGCTGGACGTGTTTTTGCATCCTCAGAAAGTACTGCGTGGAATGGCGATACTATTTTTAATAATGACGGAGGGGTTTGGCAAAAATTTATAACTTGGGGATTAAACTTAAATAGTTTAAATGTTTCTGGTAACAGCCTCATAATTTCTTCAATTAATCAAGTAAAGCAAATAAACACCTCTTTAGCTACAGAAAAAATCCTCACTAATCATAAATCCCTTTTTAATTTATCGCCTATGGAAACAGTGATGGACGATGAGGGCTATATGCTTATAGCTGAGGAGGATCATGGAATAATTAGAGCTAAGGATGATTGGGATTCAGAAGTTATTGTTCCCAATGGGCCATCATCCGCAAATGTTTTTACAATGGATTTTTTAGATAATGAATTATGGGTTGTTTCTGGTGGGTTTGGATTAGGTATTTCTAAGAATGTTTTTAATCATAAATCCACCGATGGTAATTGGGAACTCTTTAATAAAACAATAAATAATATTTCAGGATCTCCTGCAATTGATATGGTGAGTGTTGCTATTAATCCACAAAATACAAACCAGGTGTATATCGGTTCGTTTAGCCATGGATTATTTGAATTAAATAGTGGGGTTGTAACAACCATTCTTACAGCTCAGACATCTATATTAGATAGCACCTTTTTTGGATCAACAGCAATAGCTACTATGAAGTTTGATGCTGAAAACAATTTTTGGGTTTCAAGTTCGTTTTCTAACAACATTCTCGCTGTGAAGGCTGCCGCAGATAATAATTGGTATAGTTTTTCATTCCCAGGGGTTACTTCATCCACGGAATTTTTCCCAAAAATGATTGTTGATCAAAATAATTATAAATGGATTATCTCACCTGAACAAAATAGAATATTAATTTTTGATGACAACAACACGATTCCTGATATAGGTGATGATCGAGTGGCTATAAACAATAATATTCCTGGAAGTGAGATTCAATGTATTACAGAAGATTTAGATGGTGAAATATGGATAGGAACAGATGAAGGTGTTGCCGTATTTTATAACCCTTCAGCTGTTTTTGATGAAAATATAACAGCTGAGCAAATTTTCATTCAACAAGATGGTCAAACCCAGATTCTTTTAGAAACAGAAGTTGTTACCGTTATTAAAATGGATGGAGCTAATCGAAAATGGATAGGCACAGAAAATTCTGGAGTATTTTTAATGAGTGAAGATGGAACAGAACAAATAGAACACTTTACCACAGAAAACAGTCCTTTATTTTCAAACAGTATTTTTGATATTGTGATTAACCCAACAACAGGAGAAGTGTTTTTTGGAACTGAAAAAGGATTGATATCATATAAGGGAACAGCTACCGATGCAGATGATGATTTTAACAATGTTTTTGTCTATCCTAATCCCGTAAAACCAGATTTTACTGGCACAATTGCAATAAGGGGCTTAGTAAAAGATACAGATGTTAGAATAACTGACATTAGTGGAAATATTGTTTACCAAACTACCTCTTTGGGTGGCCAAGCCATATGGGATGGGAAAGACTTTAATGGCAATAAAGTACAGACAGGTGTATATATGGTTTTTAATGGTAGTCCTGACGGAGAATTAAAAGCTGCTGCAAAAATCCTCTTTATCCACTAATGCTTCAAACTACCAAAGGCATTGTAATTCATCATTTTAAGTATGCTGAAAAAAGTGTAATTGCAAAAGTATATACCCAAAAATATGGATTGCAATCTTATCTTTTAAATGGGGTAAGGAATCAAAAATCAAAAAATAAAGCGGCTTATCTCCAACCCCTCTCTTTGGTGGAAATCAATGCATATCATAAAGAACAAAAAGGGTTGCAAAAAGTTAAAAGCATCCAATTAGACATCCCTTTTAATTCTATTCCATTCAATATTAATAAATCATCTATCGCATTTTTTGTTGCAGAGATACTCTATAAGTCTATTAAAGAAGAAGAATCAAATACTAAATTATTTGACTTTTTGTATAGCGCCATCCAAGTCTTAGACTTAAAAGAAAGTAATTACAATGATTTTCATTTATTGTTTTTAGCACACTTTGCAAAACATTTAGGATTCTATCCCCAAATGGCTGGCACTACGGAAATTTCAAGTTTTCATTTCGATCTACAAGAAGGCTGTTTTACAAACTTACAACCACATCATAATGCATTTATAGCACCTCCTCTTTCAACGCTTTTTTACCGTGTTTTTGGTACAAATTTTGATGCTACAGAAAATTTAACCTTGAACACTAAACAACGAAAACTGCTTTTAAATGCCTTTTTGGATTATTATAGTTTACATTTAAGTAATTTCGGCAACTTAAAAACCTTGGACATTTTAGAGGAAGTTCTAAATTAATGAATCTCTCAAATCATATTTATGTAGTCGTCAAATTGAAAACATTAAGTTTTTTGTTTCTTTTATTGTTGTCTTTTTCCGCTTTTTCTCAAAAAATTAAAGTTCAAAATGAAACAGATAAAAAAGGGATTAGTGAGGTTTTTGTTTACAATAAAAATCAATCCATAACTGCTGTTTCAGATTCATCAGGAATCGTTGACATTTCTACTTTTCCTAAAAGGGATACCCTAATTTTTACACATCAAGGGTTCGCTACTTTTATGATTCCGAAACTAAATATAGGAAATGTAATATATCTTACCGAACAAGCGATAGACATCCCTCAAATAGAAATAGTTGCTGAACAAGAGAAAGATAAAGCATTAGAAATTACTTCAAAAATCGACCGTATTAACTCTAAAACTGTTCAGTTTAATAATCCAGCCACAGCTGCTGATATGTTAGAGTTAAGTGGTGGTGTTTACATTCAGAAAAGTCAAATGGGAGGAGGAAGTCCAATAATTCGAGGATTTGAAGCCAATCGTGTTTTATTAGTTGTTGACGGTGTCAGGCTAAATAATGCCATATATAGAAGTGGTCATCTTCAAAATGCTATTACCATCGATAATTCAATTATTGAAAAAACGAACGTGATTTATGGCTCAAATTCTGTCATTTACGGTAGTGATGCTATTGGAGGTGTTGTTCATTATGAAACTAAAACACCTAAGTTTAAGAACGAAAAGGACACTATAAATAACAACAGAGCAAGTGCTTATGCAAGATATGCAACAGCAAATCAAGAAAAAACAGTACACTTTGATTTTAACTTAGGATCTAAAAGAATTGCTGCCATAACAAGTGTAACTTTTAGCAAGTTTGAAGACTTAAAAATAGGAAAAGTCACAAACACAGATTATCCTGAATTCGGAATTGTGAAAAATTACGCTGAAAGATTAAATGGTAAGGATACCATGATTAGAAAAGATGACGTTACTGAGCAAACTGGAACAGCTTATAGCCAAACAGACATCCTCGAAAAAATTAGTTTTAAAGTTTCTGATAATTTTTTATTGACGCTAAACACTCAATATTCTACTTCATCAGATGTGCCAAGATATGACCAGCTAACAGATTTTAGTAGTAATGGGAATTTAAAATGGGCAGAATGGTATTATGGCCCCCAAAATAGGTTTTTAGGCTCTCTTTCTGCAAAGATAAAGACAGATAACAAGTGGTTTAATAAAGTAGAAATATTGACCCATTATCAAAAAATTGATGAAGATAGAATTACTAGAAGATTTGGAAACGACATAAGAACCACAAGAGAAGAAGACGTAAATGTTTATGGGGTTAACATTGATTTTTTTAAAGGAAACCCAAATAAATCTCAATGGTATTATGGTGTTGAAGCGATTCATAACAATGTAAAATCTACTGCATTTTCCGAGGATATTGTTACTTCTGAGCAATCTATTGCTTCTACTCGTTACCCCGATAATGGTAGTACTCTAACGAGTACAGGCGTTTACCTGACATTCAAAAATAATTTTACCGAAAAATTTACTTACAGTTTAGGAGCAAGATATAGTTATTCCATGTTAACGGCTTCTTTTGCTGACACAACATTTATTAAGCTCCCTTTTTCTGAAATAAATAATAACACAGGTGCTTTAACTGGCAATGCAGGTATTGTTTTTCACCCCAATGCAAAATGGAACATCCAATTGGCAGCTTCAACAGCTTATAGAAGCCCTAATGTTGATGATGTCGGGAAAGTTTTTGCAAAAAATGATTACGTATTGATCCCTAATAATGAATTGAAACCAGAATATGCATATAATGGTGAACTTGGAATAACAAGATCATTTGGAAAAGAGGCTTTAGTAATAAATGTGGTTGGTTTTTATACTGTTTTACGAAATGCAATTGTACGAGATTTTTACTCTTTAGATGGATTAGACTCTTTGACTTATGAAGGCGATTTATTGAGAATACAAACCAATGTAAATGCTAATGAAGCTGTTGTTTATGGAACGTCTTTTAACCTTCAAGCTAAACTGAGTAAAGAGTTTAGTATTAAAAGTAATTTTAATTATACTGTTGGTAGAAATACAACCTTAGATGTTCCTTTGGGTCATATTCCTCCTTTTTATGGTAGAACAGATTTAATTGTTCATTCTGATCCACTAACATTAGCCGTTTATGCCAAATATCAAGGATGGAAATGGATTTCAGAATACTCTCCTTTTGGAGAAGACAATGAAGATAAGGCAACGATTGACGGAACGCCAGCATGGCAAACATTTAACATCAGAGCTGAAATGAGAATAGCCAAGTCTTTCTCTATACAAGCAGCATTAGAAAACATGTTAGATGTCCATTACCGTCCTTTTGCTTCTGGAGTTAGCGGCTCAGGAAGAAATTTCATTTTCACCTTTAGAGCAAACATTTAAGGGCTTAGTTTTCAACACCAAGAGTTTAGAACTATTCTTTAAAAATTACTTCAAAATGGTTCTATCAGCTATATTTGTTTTGCAATAAAAATTAGAATATGGAATACAATAACATCATTGTTGAAACTGAAGAAAACATTGCAGTTTTGACCATCAACAGACCAGATCAATTGAATGCACTTAATTCAGAAACAATTGCTGAATTGGGTTCAGCTTTTAAGGCATTAGAAGCAGACCATCATATTAAAGCAATTATCATTACTGGATCTGGCAATAAAGCATTTGTAGCGGGAGCAGACATTAAAGAATTTTATCAATTTGATATTGCTCAAGGAAAAGAGCTCAGTGCAAATGGTCATCAAACTTTATTTGATTTAGTAGAAAATTTAAATACTCCTGTAATCGGTGCGGTGAATGGTTTTGCTTTGGGTGGTGGATTAGAATTAGCGATGAGTTGTCATTTTAGATTAGCTTCAGACAACGCTAAATTAGGTTTGCCTGAAGTTACTTTAGGCGTAATTCCAGGGTACGGTGGAACACAGCGTTTAGCTCATTTGGTTGGTAAAGGAAGGGCCATGGAGATGATTATGACCGCCAAAATGGTTTCTGCTGATGAAGCCTTAAGTTATGGGTTGGTTAATCAAGTTACTCCACAAGAAGAATTACTTGGTGCTTGTCAAAAAATAGCGTTAAAGATTGTTAAAAATTCGCCTGTTGCCATTGCCGGTGCAATAAGAGCTATAAATGCAGGTTATACGGATGGAGTTAACGGTTTTGAGGCTGAAATTGAAGAATTTGGAAAATGTTTTGGAACTGAAGACTTTAAAGAAGGAACAACTGCGTTTATTGAAAAAAGAAAAGCAGAATTCCCTGGTAAATAACTAAAAAACTTTCTTTGTCGAACCCATTAAAAAAATTAGCCGGACAAACAGCCATATATGGGCTTACAAGTATAGTAGGACGGTTACTCACTTGGTTTTTAGTTCCTCTTTATACCCTTAAGTTTACAACCGACCAGTATGGGATTGTTACTGAAATGTATGCCTATGTAGCATTTTTAGTCGTTTTTTTAACCTATGGAATGGAAACTGCTTTTTTCCGTTATTCAACCTTAAAAGAATACCAGCCTAAAAAAGTTTTTACAACGGTTATTTATTCATTGTTTGCAACCTCGTTTATCTTCATTGCAACCGCATTTTTATTCGACCAACAAATAGCCAATTGGTTAAAATATCCGAACAACCCTGAATTTGTTACCTGGTTTGCTATAATTGTCGGCTTAGATGCCATATCATCCATTCCATTGGCGAAACTAAGGGCTGACAATAGAGCATTTCGATTCGTTATTATCAATTTTACAAACATTATCGTTTTTGTAGGGTTAAACTTGTTCTTTCTGGCTTATTGCCTTCCCAAATTTAATGCTGGAGAAAGCAACTGGCTTGTTGAAACCTTTTACAACCCGGAAATTGGTGTAGGCTATGTATTTATCTCCAACCTTATAGCTGTTAGCGTTAAATTTATACTCCTATTGCCAGACATCTTTAAAGCCCGGTATGGGTTTGAAATTTCATTGCTTAAGAAAATGTTCATTTATGCTTTACCTCTTTTAATCTTTGGTTTGGCTGGTATCGTAAATGAAACCATCGATCGGATTATGTTAAAACGAATATTGTTTGAAACCGAAGGGTTAAAGGAAACAATGTCTCAAATTGGAATTTATGGTGCTTGTTATAAAATTTCTATCATTATTACGCTCTTTATACAGGCATTTCGATATGCCGCGGAGCCCTTTTTCTTTAGTCAAGAAAAAGAAGCAAATGCGAAAGAAACTTATGCAAAAGTAATGACCTATTTCGTAATTGTATGTGCAACCATTTTCCTTGGTGTAATGCTATTTATGGATGCTATAAAGTATTTTATACCTAACGAAGAATACTGGGTAGGACTTAAAGTGGTTCCCATTTTATTGTTTGCGAACATTGCATTGGGAATTTATTACAACCAATCCATCTGGTATAAGCTAAGTGGTAAAACAAAATTTGGGGCTTACATTGGTGTTTTTGGCGCTGCAATTACCATAATATTAAATTATATATGGATACCAATATATGGATATATGGGTTCTGCCTGGGCTACTTTAGCTTGTTATGCTTCCATGATGTTATTGTCCTTTATTTTGAGCCGAAAACATTATCCTATAAAATATAACCTGTCAAAAATATTCCTGTATTTAGGATTAGCCTTTGGCTTATACTTTATCACCACTTACTTATCATTGCCTAAAGGAATAATAAAATATGGAATTCACAGCCTTATTATCATTGCTTTTTTAGCAGTAATTTACTTCTTAGAAAGACCAAAAAAAGTGGTAATTTAGTCGGTTACAATTTATTCGTAATAAAATGGAAATAAAAATCGTAAATAAATCCAATCACCCTTTACCACATTATGGTACAGAAGCTTCTGCTGGGGTTGATTTAAGAGCGAACATATCAGAGTCAATTACGTTAAAACCACTGGAGAGGGCATTGATTAAGACAGGTTTATTTATTGAATTGCCTGTGGGTTATGAAGCTCAAGTTAGGCCAAGAAGTGGTTTAGCTTACAAACATGGAGTAACTGTTTTAAATACTCCTGGAACCATTGATGCAGATTATCGTGGAGAAATAGGTGTGATATTAGTTAACCTCTCTAATGAAGACTTTATTGTCGAAAATGGAGAACGAGTTGCTCAAATGGTAATTGCAAAACATGAGCAAGCTGAATGGAGTTTAGTTGAAGAATTATCAGATACTGATAGAGGTGCTGGTGGATTTGGAAGTACTGGAAAGAAATAAATAAAGATTATGAAGATTATTGTCCCAATGGCAGGAAGAGGTTCTCGATTAAGACCTCATACACTTACAATTCCTAAACCTTTAGTTCCGGTTGCTGGAAAGCCAATTGTTCAACGATTAGTTGAAGATATTACAAAGGTTTGTGGTGAAAAGGTAGATGAGATTGCCTTCATTATAGGTGATTTTGGCGAACAAGTTGAAAAAGATTTGGTTGCAGTTGCTGAAGGATTAGGTGCTAAAGGAAGCATATATTATCAAGAAGAAGCATTGGGAACAGCACATGCCATACTTTGTGCAAAAGACAGTTTAGAAGGAAATGTTGTTGTCGCTTTTGCTGATACATTATTCAGAGCTGACTTTACTTTAGATGCCGATGCCGAAGGAATCATTTGGGTGAATCAAATTGATGATCCTAGTGCTTTTGGAGTAGTGAAATTAAATGATGAGAACATCATTACTGATTTTGTGGAAAAACCTACCGAGTTTGTTTCTGATTTAGCAATCATAGGTATTTACTACTTTAAAGATGGTGATTACTTAAAAAATGAGCTCCAGTATTTAATTGACAACAATATAACCGACAAAGGAGAATTTCAATTAACAGATGCCTTAGAGAATATGAAAAAGAAAGGCACAAAATTTGCTCCAGGGAAGGTGAATGAATGGTTAGATTGTGGTAATTACAAAGCAACAGTGTATACTAACCAACGAGTTTTAGAGTTTATTAAAGATGAGAGTATAGTAGATGGTTCTTTAAAATCTGAGGATTCTGTAATTATTGAGCCTTGTTTTATCGGCAAAAATGTAGAAATAAAAAATTCAATAATTGGCCCTCACGTTTCAATTGGCGAAAATACAGTTATAAAAAACTCTGTTATTTCTAATTCCATTATTCAAACAAACACTTTTATCCGATCTGCTAATTTTAAAAACTCCATGATTGGAAACCATGCAAATGTTAAAGGAAAAGTAAAAGAATATAGCGTTGGTGATTATAATGAAATAGATTAAAAATTGACAAATTTTAGAATATACATATCAGTTATTGTTATTGGTCTTTTGATAGGATGTTCCCCTACTAAAGAAACAAGTGATGTGGAGAAAAAATCTAAAACACATAATAAGGAGCTGGCTGATTTACCCGAAAAAGAACAAATAAAATTCAAGTTTTTGTTTCACAATGCCAACAAAGAAAGGGTTTTAGGGAACTATCAATTGGCGGCAAACTTATTTATGCAATGTACCCAGATAGCCCCAAAAGAATCAGCTTCATTTTATGAATTAGCACATATATTTGAGAATTCTCAAGAAAAAGGGTTAGCATTGGAATATGCTGGAAAAGCAGTAAAATTAGATCCTGAAAATTATTGGTACCGTGTTTTGTATGCACATTCTTTGCAGAAGAGTGGAAACTCTAATGAAGCAATAAAACAATACCAAATACTCATTGAAAAGAACGGAGGTAATGTCGATTTATACTTTGACTTAGCAGGAATGCAGCTTTATTCTGGAAAATATAAAGAATCGATTGAATCCTTCAATGAAATAGAAAAACAAATAGGAATAACTGAAGAAATTTCTATTCAGAAAGAAAAGATTTATGTTAAAATGGGTGATGTTGATAAGGCCGCCAATGAAGTTCAACAGTTAATTAATGAATATCCAGAAGAGTTAAAATATCAGGTGCTCTTAGCAGACTTGTATTTAGCCAATGATTTACATGATAAAGCATTTGAAGTTTATCAAGAAATTTTAGAGAAAGATCCTCAAAACCCTTACGCGAATTTATCGTTATACGATTATTACAAAAGCAAAGGTGAAGACAAAAAAGCATCCGAAGCACTTAAAAAAGCATTTGCGAGTACGGATTTAGATGTAGATACGAAAGTTAAAATCCTACTGTCGTTTTATTCAGCTACGGGAGAACTAAAAAAAGAAGCATTGGAATTAAATAAAATTTTAATTAAAACCCATCCCAAAGAAGCCAAAGCATATACCATTTATGCCGATTTTTTATACCAAGATAAAAAATTAGAAGGGGCTAAAGAAAATTATTTAAAAGCATTAGAATATGACAATTCTAAGCTTCCAATATGGAATCAGTTGATTTTTATTGAATCAGAATTACAAGATAATGAGGCACTCTTAAGAGATAGTAAAGCAGCTATCGACTTATTTCCAAATCAGCCGTTATTTTATTTCTTTTATGGAGCAACCAATTTGCAGAAGAAAGAATTTAAAGAAGCCATAGAATACTTAACTATTGGCAAAGACTATGTAATTGAAAACCCAGCATTATTAGCTCAGTTTTATGCTAATTTAGGTGATGGGCATAACGGTTTAAAGCAATACGAAAAATCGGATGAAGCTTACGAGGAAGCGCTTAAGATTGAACCAAAAAACATTTACGTGTTGAACAACTATAGTTATTACTTATCACTAAGAGAAGAAAAATTAGATCGAGCAGAAGAACTTTCTGCATTGTGTAATGAGATTGAGCCTGATCAAGCCAATTACCAAGATACTTATGCTTGGATTTTATATAAACAAGGAAAGTACATTCAAGCTAAAGAATGGTTAGAAAAAGCATTAGAAAATGGCGGAAAAACCAATTCTGTAATCTTAGAACATTTAGGAGACGCCTACTCCCAATTGCACAATATAAAAAAAGCGTTAGAATACTGGAATAAGGCAAAAGAAATTGATGACGGAGAAACCACAGAGTTTTTAGATAAGAAAATTGCCGACAAAAAACTCTATGAATAATACCAAGGCAGTATATTGGATTCCTCTAATTTTGCTGGGAATTTTTCTTTTTTCGTGTAAGGTTACAGAAAAAGAAAATGTCAAGGTCAAGATTAAAATAAAACACCGGTCTTCTAGGTTTTTAGTTAAACAACTCAAACAAAATGAATTTGAGTTTAATACTATCTCTGCAAAAGCGGCTGTAAGTTTTGATGATGGAAAGAAAAAAACTTCTTTCAAAACACACCTTAGGATAAAAAAAGATAGCGCCATTTGGATGTCTATAACTCCCTTGTTGGGAATTGAAATGGCAAGAGTTTTAATTACAAAAGATACCGTTAAGTTTTTAAATAGGGCGAATAAAGAATATTTCATTGGTGACTTTGACTACCTCAACAAATTATTTGGAGCCGATTTAGACTATCAAATGTTAGAGGCATTGTTAATTGGAAACAGCCTCGATTTTGAAGAGAACAATAAAGTACATTCAAGAGTTGATCGAAAAAAAGATTTATACTTTTTAAGTACGGAGAAAAAAAGGAAAGTTAAAAAAGAATTAAAAAAAGATAAAGACAAAATTAAAAAGGAGGCACAAGTACTATGGTTAGACCCTGTGACTTTTAAAATCAATCAATTGTTATTATCGTCTCCAGAAACTGATCGTTCTTTAATGGGGTCTTATTCAGATTATAGAGAAATTGACACACAATTAATTCCTTATATGCTACATTTTAACTTGAAGTCGAAGACTTCGAGTAAAATAGAGGTGAAGTATACTAAATTTTCAATTGGCAAATCCTTAACTTTCCCTTTTAAAATTTCATCTAAGTATGTTCAGGTTAAAAAATAATATCGTTGCACTGATCGGTCTTATGCTGTTCATTTTACTGGCACAAACTTCTTTAGCTCAAACAAAAAAAGAACTTGAACAAAAAAAGAAGCAACTTCAAAAAGAAATTAGGCTTACAAATAAACTACTTAAAGAGACTCGAAAAAACAAAAACCTTTCTGTAGATGAACTGTTAAAATTAAAAAGCAAAATTAACTCGCGTTCTGATTTAATTGCAGCCATGAACTCAGAAATGAAATTAATCAATGGAGAAATTGGCGATAGTAAACAAAGTATTTCTAACTTAGAAAATGAGTTGACTCATTTAAAATCCGAATACGCCAAGATCATCTATTATGCATTTAAGCATAGAAGTTCTTATGATAAAATGATGTTTGTCTTTGCTTCTAAAGATGTTAATCAAGCTTATAAACGACTAAAATACATTCAACAATACTCAGAGTATAGAAAGGGACAGGCCGTAGAAATAGTTAATACTCAGGCCCTACTTACACTGAAAATTGAGGTGCTAAAACAACAGAATCAGGAAAAAACAGTGCTCGTCTCTTTGGAAGAACAGGAAAAACAAAATTTAGCCGTAGAAGAAGCTGAGCAAGAAAATATTGTTCAAAAATTACAAGGAAAAGAACAAGAGTTAAAAGATAAACTCAAGAAAAAGGAAGCCGCGAAGCGCAAACTTCAAAAAGCCATACAACGAATTATTGAAGAAGAGATAAGAAAAGCACGTGAAGCGGCTAAAAAATCTGGGAATACTTCAAAAGGATTTCCAATGACCCCTGAAGCACTAAAACTTTCTAATTCGTTTGCCTCAAATAAAGGGAAACTACCTTGGCCTGTTAAACAAGGTGTTATTACTGCTCAGTTTGGTAAACATCCTCACCCCGTTTTAGAAGGTATTGTGATCAACAACAACGGGATTGATATTAGCACAACAAAAGGAGCTAATGCGCGAGCTGTTTTTAATGGTGTGGTGAGCTCAGTTGCCATTATTCCAGGTGAAGGAAAAGTGGTCATGATTAGACATGGTGAATACCTAACCGTTTATTCTTATATGAGTGAAGTATTTGTAAGTAAAGGGGATAAAGTATCGATAAAGCAAGACTTAGGTGTATTAGTGAACGAAGCAGGAAAAGCAAAAACTCAAGTTCACATTGAAATCTGGAAAGGAATGACCAAACTCAATCCTAAATATTGGATTTTTAGAAAATAATATGAGTACAATAAAATTCACAACTCCTATTTCTATTCCAAAAAGTGGATTCAGTATTGCTCATCAAAATTCTTTATTTCTTATCGGTTCATGTTTTGCTCTAAACATTGGAGAAAAATTAGCGGATAGTAAATTTAAGGTTAGCATCAATCCTTTTGGTATTGTTTACAATCCTATTTCTGTTGTAAATGCCTTACAACGAACCATTAACCATCAACTTTATTCTGAAGAAGAGCTAACACAATTTAACGACAAGTGGATTAGTTTTCATCATCACGGGTGCTTTTCTTCTTTTGATAAAGATGAATGTACACAACAAATTAATTCCTCTTTAAACGAAGCCCATCGTCAACTAAAGGAAACTAAGACTATTTTTATCACTTTTGGTTCTGCTTGGGTTTATGAATATCCAGCTGTTGGAGTTGTCGCTAACTGCCATAAAATACCCAACAAACAATTCACCAAAAGATTACTTTCCGTTAAAGAGATTTTAAGTTCTTTTGATGCAGTTAAAAACGATTTGAAAAATTATCATGTCGTGTTTACAGTGAGCCCAGTTCGCCACACAAAGGATGGTTTACATGAAAATAGTTTGAGTAAATCCACGTTACATTTAGCGATCAATAATTTAGTAGAACAAAACGATAATTACCATTATTTCCCGGCCTATGAAATTGCAACAGACGAGTTAAGAGACTACCGGTTTTATAAGGAAGACTTAGTACATCCAAGTGATTTAGCCATAAAAATTATTTGGGATAAGTTTTTGGACACTTATTGTACAGATGAAACACGTAGCCTAATCGCTGACATTCAACAACTAAAAACTGCAGTAAGCCACCGTCCTTTTAATTTTGAAAGTGAGGCCCATCAGCAATTCATTGCCAAGCAAATTCAAACCATGGACAAGCTTTCAAAGCAGTATCCTTTTTTAGATTTTAATGAAGAAATTCAATCCCTAAAGACTCAATAGGGATAGAGTGTGTAGCATATTTTACAGCTTCAATCAATCCTTTTTCTAAATCAAAATCGGCTTGTTTTTGGCTGTAAAAATTACCTTGTGCCATATGATATTCAGCTAAATATTCTTGCTCTGTTTGTCCTGGTGTAGGAACTAAAATGGCCTTTTTCCCTAAAGTAGTTAAATCCATAATGCTTGAATACCCTGCACGACAAACCACTATTTTACTCTTTTGGAAGTACTCTAAAAACTCCTCCGTTGAAAGGTGGTTAAAGATTCTAATTGCTGACTCCTGCCTCCTATCCCCTGTCGCCTCATCGGGTAACCCTCTTACAACAACAGCTTTCAAATCACTGTTCTCAAGTTGTTCAACTACCTGCTTTTCAAACATAGTTCGTTGAGGCTCTGGTCCAGATAAAATGGCTAACACATCGTATTCTTTTTCAGCTTCTTCCTGTTGTACAAATCTGCTCAGAAGACCAATAAAACGATGGGGGTGATTGAATGGTTTTAAGTGAGCCAAGTCTCCAGATAAATTTGGTTTTCCCTCAACATCTGGAATCCAACACTCATCAAAATTACCAACGAGTTGTTCTATTTTTTTATGTGCAATTTGCCTTCCTATTGGAGTTTTTACATAAAGCTGATGGGTAATGAGTATTGATTTTACTTTTTTACTCCATAAACCATAACGGTTATCCGAGATAATAACATCAACCTTATTTTCTTCAAGTATTTGCGCTAAAAATTGGTGCTCTTTTTTAATGAAATTGTAAAATCGAACACTTTCACAAAACAATTTAAATGAGCTTCCTTGTTCATCATAAGTAACATCATACCCAAGAATAGTTACTGTTGGTAATGTTGGAAATTCTTGTTTTAAAAAAGCAAGTGGATTTTTATCTGCGCCAATTATTACATGATGACCTAAACGCAACAAATCATTAATCACAGGAACACAACGCGTTGCGTGTCCCAAACCCCAATCCAATGGACAAACTAATATGTTCTTTTTTATCAATTTGCTATTTTTCGTTTATGTTTCCACCGCCTATGTGTCCATAACCAAAACTGAGGATTCTCAATAATATCGTTTTCCAATGCTTTAGTATTTCTTTCAGTAATTTGTCCGTAATCGGTTTCTTCTGGAGAAGAATTAACCAAGCTTAATACCCCTTGATAATGGCCTCGTTTAATTTTATTAATGGTGCAAAAAATAACTGGTGCTTTATATTCTTTAGCATATTTTTCTGCTCCAAATAACACAGGAGTATCTTGGTTTAAAAATTCCATCCAATAACTCTTTTCTGGATTTCCAGGACTTTGATCAATTGCAAAAATGGTTCCTTTAGGTCTCCCAAAATCCGTATCTAAAAACACTTTTGTTTGTTTAATTGGGCACAATGACATTCCGTATTTTTCTCTCGATTTTTTCATCTTACCATCAAAATACTTATTACTTAATGGTTTGTAGATTCCTACTATTTTATGCTTTAATTCTAAACTCACTCCCTGTGCCAGTATTTCCCAATTGTTATAATGGCCTCCAACAAAAATAACATCCTTGCCATCTTCAAAATATTGATTGGCTAGTTCTGCGTTAACAATACTAAATCGTTTTTTCAATTGCTTATCAGATATAACAAACCCTTTTAAACTTTCCACCACTAAATCACAAAAATGTTTATAAAACTGCTTCATAATTAACTGCTGTTCCTCTACTGTTTTAGTTGGAAAAGAGTTTTGAATGTTCTTAAAAACTACTTTTTTTCTGTAGCCAAATAAACCAAACAATACTAAAAAAGCGAAATCAGAAAACAAGTATAATAAAGGGTAAGGCAGTAATGCAATGGGTAAAATTACAGTGTAATAGATTATTCTACTTCCCATTATACGTTGTCCAGTTTAAATTAAATCTATTTTGAATGATTAGTTTATAAAGTTAGTAAATTTGTACTATACACCTTCCACAAAACCATCATTATGAAAAAGAAGATAGGATCAAGTTTGCTAATTATAGTAATTGTTATTCAGTTTTTTAGAATTGATAAAACCAACCCTGAGGTAACCATTGCGAATGATTTTATTGAGATGACCAATCCACCAGAAGAAATTACTTCAATGCTTAAATCTTCTTGTTATGATTGTCACTCAAACGAATCGAATTATCCTTGGTATAGTAATGTAGCTCCAATTTCATGGTGGGTAAAAGACCACATTGACGAAGGTAGAGACGAATTAAATTTCTCTGAATGGGGGACATTTAAAGCAAAAAGAAAAGACCACAAATTAGAAGAAGCTGTTGAAATGTTAGAAGAAGGAGAAATGCCGCTTAACGAATATACCTGGACGCATAGTGAAGCAAAATTGACCGTTGAACAAAAATCAGTATTGGTTGATTGGTTAAAAGAAACGAGAAAAGCTGCTAAAGAAAAAAAGAAGGAAAAAACATTGCAATTGAATGATGGTGAAAAGTGGTTGTCCAACCCTGAAACCACAGCTGGAATTGAAAGAATGATCGCATTAATCAATGAAGAGGTTAAGGAGGATGGGATCTTGCCATATCAGCTAAAAGGTGAAGCGCTTAATGCTGAGATGAAAATAATTTTTTCAAAATGTACTATGCACGGAGAAGCTCATGAACAATTGCATCTTTTTTTAATTCCATTGGTAAAAGAATTTCGGCAATTAGAAGAAGCTGAATCAAAAGAGGAAGCCATCGTGCAACAAGAAAATATATTGAGCTATTTAAATAAATATGCTACATATTTTGAGTCAGAATAATAGTTAGAATGGGCGGAAAAGGAAAATTACAAAAGTGGGCTGAAATGAAAACATTTAACAATGTTATAGAGCCTACTACAGAAGAGGTTTTTAGAAAGGATCATCCTTTAAAAGGAAAATGGAGAACAGCCATTTTTAAAAACGATAATCCTATTGTATTAGAATTAGGGTGTGGAAAAGGGGAGTATTCTGTTGGAATGGGAGAGCACTTCCCTGATAAAAATTTTATTGGTGTAGATATAAAAGGAAATCGAATTTGGAGAGGGGCAAAAACTGCTTTTGAAAATAAAATGAACAATGTTTATTTCCTCCGAACTCAAATAGATCACATTGCTTCTTTTTTTGCTGAAAATGAAGTAGATGAAATTTGGATTACTTTTCCTGACCCTCAGCCAAAGGATAGATTAGAACGCAAGCGATTAACATCTCCTATGTTTATTAATCGCTACGCCACATTTCTAAAGCCTGAGGGAATTATTCACCTCAAGACTGATCATGAGGGTTTTTTCAGGTATACCTTAGAAGAAATAGAGCGATGCAACTTCAAATTGCTTGAAAGTACCTTTAGTTTATATCAAGAAACCATAGAAAAATTAGACCCCAAAACACAAGAAATACTTTCCATCAAAACCTTTTATGAAAAACTATTTTCTGCCAAAGGCCATAGTATTCATTATCTACAATTTCAGTTAAATAACTAATTATGTCTAAGCTAAAAATAATTGCATTTATTATTATTCCCTTTATTTTACTTGTTTTTTCTTGTTCTGGTAAAGAGGAAAAAATAATAGAAAACCCTTCCTCAGACATTTATTTTCCTGGAAAAGAAATTGATGCATTTAAAGGAGTATACCTATTGGCTGCTTTAAATGAAAACGATGAAGTAGTATTGGAAGAAAATTGTTGGACTAAAGGATTGGATGTTTTTGAATTGAATGCATACGGAGATGGTGCCAGCGGTTATTATTTTGTGTTTGATGGACACCATGCCTATTGGTATCAAGTGGTAAACACCGAACTTCGAGGAGACACTTTGATTTTAGATGTCGAAGCTGAAGAAGGTTATGAAGAAAACGGCAATTTACAGTACAAGATGTTTAAGATAAAAAACGATGCTTGGCGTCTTGAAGACACACTTGGGAATTATCATATTCTCGTAAAAAAAGAAGATAAGGAACAGTTTAAATATATCCATTGTAGCGAAGAAGCAGAGCTAACTGAAGAATACCTCCAAGATCTAATAATAAGTGCTTTGTTTAAATTAGAAGTTCCCAATGAGTCATTAGACTCGATCATTCCTTTCGGGGGTATTTTGATGGAATCTCCTGGTCCTGGAGTTGCTCCAATTGAAGATACGTTGTATACCGTTCACGATGTCGCCAATACAAAGATTTTTGACAGTCCTACCTATGACTATTTTATGGAGCTCATCCAATTACATATAAATGAAGAACATACTTTTATAGCACTTACAGAAACACTACCTGATAGATGCCAACCTACAGCTGCTGGAGTATTCATTAAGATAAATGAACTCAACCATGATGCAAAAACTGCGTCAATTACGGTACTATTGATTGGGGAAACAATGGATCAAGAATTTTATACCTATGCCAAAATTAGTTTTGTATTTAATGACGTCCTCATGATAAAATCAATAGACGTTTTAGATTGTAGTGCTTAAAAATGACAGTCAATTATTCTCAAGATAGCAAAGATTTTTTTCAATTGGTATACCAAGTATGTCGAGAAATCCCTTATGGGAAAGTCACGTCTTATGGGACAATTGCCAAATATCTAGGTTCTGGAAGAAGCTCTCGTATGGTAGGCTGGGCGATGAATAATGCGCATAGTCAAACTCCTCCCGTTCCTGCTCACCGAGTAGTAAATCGAATCGGGCAATTAACTGGTAAAATGCATTTTGCCAATCCGATGGAAATGGAGATTCTATTAAGAAAAGAAGGAGTTGAAGTTAAAAATGATCAAGTCAAGAATTTTAAAGACGTATTCTGGGATCCTAACATCGAATTGAACCTCGAAGCTTAATTAATGTGTAATTTTGCTTAAACATTTTTACTATGAGCTTTACAGCATCCGACATAAAAAAAGCATTAAGTTTTGTCATTGAACCAGACTTAAAAAAAGATATTATTGAACTAAATTTAGTTTCAAACATCAAATCAGAAGGGACTAAAATTAGTTTTGACTTGCAGATTCAAAACCCTGCAATGCACAATAAAAAAAGGGTTCTTGAAGCCTGCGAAGTGCATCTTAAGCGTATTTTAGAAACGGAAATTGAGTTAAATGCTACTGTTTCTGCGATTCCAAAAGCCCCAGAAACACCTAAAAGCAACAACCCTTTACCAAATGTGAAAAATATAATTGCCATTGCTTCTGGTAAAGGAGGTGTTGGAAAATCAACCGTTACTGCAAATTTGGCCATTGCTTTAGCCCAAAAAGGATACAAAGTAGGTTTAGTAGATGCAGATATTTATGGTCCTTCTATGCCTTTGATGTTTAATGTTGAACATGAAAGGCCTATGCCAATTGAAAAAAATGGTAGAAATTTAATTCAACCTGTAGAAAGTCATGGTGTAAAAATCTTATCCATTGGTTTTTTTGCTGATACAGATCAAGCGGTTGTTTGGAGAGGACCAATGGCAACAAGAGCTTTAACACAACTTTTTACTGAAGCAGATTGGGGAGAATTGGATTACATGTTAATTGATTTGCCTCCTGGAACTGGTGATATTCATCTTTCATTGGTACAAACCGTACCCGTTACCGGAGCAATAATTGTAAGTACCCCACAAAAAGTAGCATTAATCGATGCCAGAAAAGCAATAGGCATGTTTGCCTTGGAACAAATTAATGTTCCCATATTGGGCATGATAGAAAACATGGCTTATTTTACCCCAGAAGAATTACCAAACAATAAATATTACATTTTTGGACAAGATGGACTAAAGAGCTTGGCAAAAGAAAACGATCTCCCTCTATTAGGTGAAATTCCTTTAGTACAGAGTATTAGAGAAGCTGGAGATGCTGGTAGACCCGCCATATTACAAGAAACATCGACACAGGCAATTGCTTTTAATGCTTTTGCTGAAAACGTTATTACAGAGGTTAATAATAGAAACGAACAATTGGATCCAACCAAAAAAGTCGAAATAACCAATATGGACGGTTGTTCAAGTAACTAATTTTTTAGTAATTTCGATATAAATTAGTCATTGAAAGTGAGTAAGCATAAAGAAGATACCATCAAAAAAATCAACATTGCCTTAGAGCAGATTCGTCCATTCTTAATTGATGACGGAGGAGACATTGAGCTCATAGAGCTTACCGATGACAATGTTGTAAAAGTTAAATTTTTAGGTGCTTGTAAATCTTGTTCTATGAGTCCCATGACATTAAAAGGGGGCGTTGAAGAGGCTATAAAAAGAGCCATCCCTGAAATAAAAGAAGTGATTACGATTGAAGAACCTTTAGAGGTTTAAGAAAGCTTTGCCGTTAACAACCTTACCTCCATTATCGGAGAAATTTTTTCATATAGGATACGATAAACAGCATCAACAATGGGCATGTCTACTTTAAATTTTTTGTTGATTTCGTAAATTCCTTTTGCAGCATAATATCCTTCAGCCACCATATTCATTTCAATTTGAGCTGATCGAACAGAGTATCCTTTTCCAACCATGCTTCCAAAATTTCTATTTCTTGAAAATTGAGAATAGGCTGTTACCAATAAATCTCCTAAATATGCAGAAGATTTTACATCCCTGTGGATGGAATGTATGGCATCAATAAACTCTTTCGTTTCTCTAATCGCACTAGAAATTAATACTGCCTGAAAATTATCTCCATAACCCAAGCCATGGCAAATACCACTCGCAACTGCATAAACATTTTTTAAGATGGCCGACAATTCTGTCCCTAATAAATCATCTGAAGTTGATGTGTTAATGTACCTACAACTCATTGCTTCTGCTACATAAGATGCAATTTCTTCATCTCTACAGGCAATGGTTAAATAGGATAGTCTTTCTAAAGCAACTTCCTCTGCATGACAAGGTCCGGCAATCATTCCGATCTTTTCCCATGGAACATTAAAGTTAATGTTAAAGTACTCTGCAGGAATTTGATTGTATTCTGGAATTACACCTTTAATGGCAGAAATAATTATTTTATCTTCTATCCCCTTTATCTTAACGCCATCAAAAGCTTGCGCTAAAAAAGCAGAAGGAACAGCAACAACTAAAATATCAGACTCGTCTACAATTTTTTGTAAATCGGTATCAATGTTTAGCTTATTGGGTTCAAATTGAATCGACTGAATATACCTCGGATTGTGGTGGAATTTTTTAATGTGATCGCCACACTCCTTATCACGCATCCACCAATTTACAGTATCTAAATTCTCTGTAAGAATTTTCACAATAGCTGTAGCCCAACTTCCTCCTCCTAATACTCCTATTTTTTGGTCAAACTCCATAGAAAACAAATATAGCTATTCTAAGACTGCAAAATACAAACCTTAGCTTCTCCATCTACCTCAACTTTAATTAAGCCTTGTTTAGAGAGCCCTTTCATTCCTTTATCCCATTGTTTTCCACTTAGTCCTGCTTCCGTTTTTAAAGCACCTAACTCCATACTGTTGTTTGACTTCATCAGGTTTAAAATGGTTTTTTCAGCATCACTCAATGGCAATTCTTTTTTCTCAGGTTTCATTTGAGGAAACAACAATACTTCCTGAATGGATTCATTGTTTGTTAAAAACATGATTAATCGATCTATTCCAATTCCTAAGCCCGAAGTAGGCGGCATACCATATTCTAACGACCTTAAAAAATCATAATCAATGAATTCGGTTGCTTCATCATCACCTTTTGCAGCCAATTTCAATTGGTCTTCAAATCGTCCTTTCTGATCAATCGGGTCATTCAACTCAGTATAGGCATTCGCCAATTCTTTACCACAAATCATTAACTCAAAACGTTCGGTTAAACTTGGATCGTCTCTATGTTCTTTACAAAGTGGTGACATCTCCTTTGGATAGTCAATGATAAATGTTGGTTGTACATAATTCCCTTCACATTTTTCTCCAAAAATCTCATCGATTAACTTTCCTTTACCCATGGTATCATCTACTTCAATCCCATTTGCTTTACACCAAGCAGTTAGCTCTTCTTCAGATTTATCTTTAATGTCAAACTCGGTAAAATCAATAATGGATTGACGCATGGTTACCCTTTTATAAGGAGCTTTAAAGTCAATCGTGTTTTCTCCAAATTCTGCTTCTGTTGTTCCATTTACAGCAATCGCACAGTGTTCCAATAACTGTTCTGTAAACTCCATCATCCAATGATAATCTTTGTAAGCTACATAGATTTCCATCATGGTAAACTCAGGGTTATGGGTTCTATCCATTCCTTCATTTCTAAAGGTTTTTGCAAACTCATACACTCCTTCAAAACCACCAATCAATGTTTTCTTTAAGTACAACTCGCAAGCTATTCTTAAATACTGTGGAACATCCATCGCGTTATGATGCGTGATAAATGGACGGGCAGCAGCACCTCCAGGAATTGGTTGTAATATTGGCGTCTCTACCTCATAATAGCCTCTTTCTCCAAAGAAAGAACGCATTGCAGTAAATAACTTTGCGCGTTTAATAAACACTTCCTTAACATGTGGATTGACCACTAAATCAGCATAACGCTGCCTGTACCTCATTTCTGGATCCGTAAATGCATCGTGTACGTTTCCTTCACTGTCTGTTTTTGGTAATGGTAGTGGTTTTAATGATTTACTCAACAAAGAAAATACTTTAACACGTACACTAATTTCTCCTACTTGTGTTTTAAACAATTCTCCTTCTATTCCGATAAAATCACCAATGTCTAAGAGTTTTTTATACACTTCATTGTACATGGTTTTATCTTCACCTTCACAAATTTCATCTCTTTTAAAGTAAACCTGTATTCTCCCTTCGCTATCTTGTAACTCAGCAAATGAAGCATTTCCTTGAATTCTTCTTGACATTAATCGTCCAGCAATGACCACCTTCTTCCCTTCTTCATAGTTTTCTTTTATCTCCTTGGATAAAATAGTTACAGGATATAAGGCCTGAGGGTAAGGGTTAATTCCTAACGCTCTTAATTTGGTTAAAGATTCTCTTCTAACCAATTCTTGTTCTGACAATTGCTGACTCATTTTTAATCTAATTTTAAAGAGGTCAAAGATAATAAAGATTTGTTTTAGTGCATTCGCACAATTTAAATGAGATAAAAACTATTTTTGTTGTTATGATTTTAACAGATACCCATACCCACTTGTATGCTGAGCAATTTGATGAAGACATTGATACTGTTATTGCAAATTGCATCGATAAAGGAATAGAGCGCCTGTTCTTGCCTAATATCGATTCCAGCTCTATTGATGGAATGATGGGTTTGGGTGAAAAATATCCTGACAATTGTTTCCCGATGATGGGATTACACCCTACTTCTGTTAAAGCAAACTACAAAGAGGAATTGGCTTTGGTTGAAGCGTGGTTGTCGAAACGACAATTTTGTGCTATCGGAGAGATAGGGATTGATTTGTATTGGGACAAGACCTTACTAAAAGAACAACAAGATGCTTTTCGTCATCAAATTGAATTGGCAAAAAAACACAACCTTCCTTTTGTAATTCATTGTAGGGATTCTTTTGATGAAATTTTTGAAATTTTGGATGAACTCAATGATGCTAAAATGAGAGGAATTTTCCATTGTTTTACGGGAAACATAGAGCAAGCCAACCACATCATTAATT
Source organism: Flavobacteriales bacterium (assembly GCA_029262875.1). GTDB lineage: Bacteria > Bacteroidota > Bacteroidia > Flavobacteriales_E > Vicingaceae. Next base: position 61,700 of record JAJCYO010000167.1, on the reverse strand, counting down.
ACGGAGATTTTAAAATAGGCATTGGTGGAGTGGTTACGTTTAAGAATTCTGGCTTGGACAAAACGGTAGCCCAAATTGATATCTCTCATTTAGTGTTAGAAACCGATGCTCCTTATTTAGCGCCAACTCCTTACCGTGGAAAACGAAATGAAAGCACTTATTTGTATAATATTGCTGAAAAAGTTGCTGATATTTACGGCTTGCAAATTGAGGATGTGGCTAAAATAACCACAGAAAATTCTAAAGCAGTTTTTGGGTTTTAAATGAATTCTATTTTAATCATATACACGGGAGGAACCATCGGAATGGTTCGAGACGAAGAGACAGGATCTTTGAAGTCTTTCGACTTTGATTCCCTAATGAATGAAATTCCAGAAATCAAAAAGTTTAAAACAAACATTGAAGCTACCTCTTTTGATGAACCGATAGATTCATCTAACATGCAGCCAGAAAACTGGATGGAAATTGCTCAAATTATTTTTGACAATTACGACAAACATGATGGGTTTGTAGTATTACATGGTTCTGATACGATGGCTTATACTGCTTCAGCATTAAGTTTTATGTTAGAAAACTTGAGCAAACCTGTTATTCTTACAGGCTCTCAATTGCCTATTGGCGTAATTAGAACGGATGCTAAAGAGAACTTACTTTCTGCCATTGAAATTGCTTGTTTAAAAGAAAGTGGCAACCCAATTATTCCTGAGGTGGCCATTTATTTTGAGTACAATTTATACCGAGGTAATCGTTCAACAAAGGTAAGTGCTGAAGAATTTGAAGCTTTTAAATCACCTAATTATCCAATGTTGGCAGAAGCTGGTGTTAACTTAAAGTTTAAAAAAGCCAACATACACAAATCAACAGGCGAAAAACTAATTTTAAATAAGCATTTAAACAACCACATTGCCACGCTTAAATTGTATCCTGGAATTACTGAAGAACAAGTTTTTTCCGTCATAAATATTCCAGGGCTAAGAGCAGTTGTAATGGAAACCTTTGGCGCTGGAAATGCTTCCACTCAATTGTGGTTTATCAACCTGTTAATTGAAGCCATTAATAAAGGCATTATTATTTTGAACATTAGCCAATGTCTTGGTGGTGGAGTTGAACAAGGAAAATATGAAACCAGTTCTGCTTTTACCAAAATAGGTGTTGTTAGCGGAAAAGATATGACCTATGAGGCCGCGGTTACTAAACTCATGTACTTACTGGGAACAGAATTGCCTACTCAGGAAATTAAAGATTGGTTACAGAGATCGTTAAGAGGAGAAATCACTCTTTAAACCCAACCAACAGTGCAACACATCCATTGGGAACCAGGTTGGTTTTCTGATTACTTTTTTCCATTTTAGGAACCGTCAGTTGAATGATAAATTGTTGTGTATTCTCTACTTTAAAATCCCATGAAGGATTGTGTTGTTCTGGATCACTTTTGTAAAGCACTTTACGGGATTTGTCCAACACCTTAAATTGTACATTTCCAATTTGTTCTTGATTGCAAATCAAAACGCGGTACTCTTTACCAGCATTAAATGTCATGGCAATGTCTGCAGAATCACCAGGATTCAACACAGCACTGGTTAATTGGCCATTGTGCATGTATGGGCTCAAAGAAGGTAAACAGTATTTTTTTGTATATCGTTTACACTGTGCATTGGCATCAACTGTTAACACAACTGAAGCCAGGATAAGGACTGTAGTAACTGCTATTTTATTGAATAATGTCATTTCTTATTTTTTCGATTACAGCTGTTATTTCAAGAATTGTGCCCGTTTCATAAGTTAACGTGCTCCCTCCTCCAATAGTTGCTACTCCTCCATCATCAGATACCGTTGCTTCCGCTTCTTCTTCTTTAATTTTGCTGTAAGCTGCTTGTAACTCTCTCATGTTTTCTTCCATCGCAGCAATTTCAGGCTTATCATAGGTTCCCAACAATTCTATCAAATTGTCTAAAGAATATTTTTGATCTGCAATTCGTTGCATCAGATTTTCATCGGGAGCATCTTTATTTAATGCTTTTGTTCCCAAATACAACCCTTCAACCCAACCTCCGGTAATGATTAATGCAGACAAATGGTCTTGTCCATTTTCTTTCAAATGCGCATCAGCAATCCAAAAAGCATCATTAATAATGATCATTAAAGAATCTCTATTATTAATATTTTCTTCAATGCGTTCCATTGTTGCTGCATCAAATGCCGAGGTGATACCTAATCCATCTGACATTTTTTTAGAGCAATTCATGTAAAACATAGACTCTTGTGATTGATCAAAAATATTTGCATAACTTAAATCTGCACCATACACCCCAAGGTTTAGTGCCTTTTGAACATTGGTAGAATACTTGTTTACATTTTCTACTGGATTGGTAATGCCGAGATCATAAGTTGCTCCTGCTTCTTGAAAAATAGAAGCTGTTTCTAGCGGTGATGGAACGGTTTGAAACACCATTTGTGCTTTTTCAGCTCTTTCTGGAGTTACTGTTTCATCAATTGTCTCGTCCACCACATTCTCTTCTACAGCATCATCTCCTCCACATGCTATGAGTAAACTTGATGCCATTAAAATAAAAAAGTACTTTTTCATATAAAATTTATTTACGCTTTGCTCAAATATATAAATTTTAATATTAATACGTGTTCTAAAGCAAAAAAGCACCTCACAAATTGTAAGGTGCTTTTTAATTGAACTAAAAATGTTTTAACTTTTATTGATAAACAACCTTTTCACTGAAAACCTCATTACCAATGGTAACTTTTACAAAATAAATGCCTTTGGGTTGGTCTTCAATATTCACCACAAGTTGCCCAGTTGTGTTGCGTTCTGTAAACACTTTTTTACCCATCAGATCATACACCTCGATTAGCGCATCTCCATCACTGTTTTCTAACGCCATGCTAAATTGACCATTGTTTGGATTGGGATATAAATTGATAGGGTTTTTGATTGATTCTAAGCTAAAAATCCCGATGGATGGATTAAGGTTAATGCACAAACTATCGATCGTTCCATTTAACTCTCGCTGATAATTTCCTCTTACAACATTCCCATGTTGCACCGTAGTTAATCCCGTAAGAGTAATAGGTATAGTTAAACTAACTGGAGAGCCTGCTATATGAACCGTTCTTGCCGCATCGGAAAAGACACTTAACTGAACATTGGTTCCAGATAATCGCTCCAACGAAGGATAATAAGTTACCCCCATAGTGTTTGCATTTATCGCTGATGAAGTATATTCCAAGGAATTATCTCTTGCCTTAATTTTAAACCAAATATTACCAGTTGGTGGGTTATCTGCTCCATACATCACAATAACTCCATCTTGATTTCCATTTGGAAACCCTGAACAGGCTAAATTAGTACAATTATTAAACGGTTCTTGTGTTCCTGCAGTTAAAGCAAATAAGGTATGTCCCGTCCATGGTTGCCCCATAGTTGTTCCCACAGATGTTGGCGTAAATTCAAATTGAGCCACCCAACTGTCATTCGAATTAAACGTTAATCCCGTGTTCTTGTAAACTCTTTTTTGTCCTTCCCCTAAAGATCCTTCGCCACCTTTTGCTCCATTTAGAAATTCTACTTTACCGTTGCTTACTTGAACATCCGTTCCAATTTGCGTCCATCCTGATTGGGAGGAATAATCATCATAAAAATCACATTGCGCTTGTAAGGTAAAGCTCGCGAACAATACACTTAATAAAATTAATAGCTGTTTTTTCATGGCTTTATAGTTTTATTGATAAACAATCTTCTCATTAAACACTTCATCGTCAATCGTTATTTTAACCAAGTAAATGCCTTTGGGTTGGTCTTCTATGTTCACCACAAGTTGTCCAGTCGTGTTGTGTTCTGAAAATACTTTTTTACCCATTAGATCATACACTTCGATTAGTGCATCTCCATCATTGTTTTCAAGCTCTACATTGAATTGACCGTTGTTGGGGTTAGGGTATAAAAAAACCAGCCCCCCGTTATTATTTTTCACCTGGGTTAACTCTTCCTTAAACAAACTGTCCATCTGTGATTGCGAGATTAACTCCCTATCTCTTAATGAGCTTTTGTATCCAAATGTTCCACACGGAACTATTTTTGCCTCAAGATTACCAAGAGCCAAAAACCCAACTCCAAATTTTATTGAATTACCAGCATACAATTTTACACTCGCTGTTGGGGGAATAATTGTTGGGGCTCCAGCTCCAACAATTATAAAATCATCAACATCTTCCCTAAAAATCGGAGGGGACACAATATTATTGAAAATCGCAAATGGTTTACAGCAATTCTCAATTATATTGTTTTGAGTTGGAGGGTTAGGAATTGGATTGCCGTTATTTGCAGGAATAATGAATAACGGTTGGGCAATATGCTGTATCTGAGAGGTACAATTTTCAATGTTTATATTGAAACTATAGATTCCTTGAGGAACAGCATTTCCATTATCATTCTCTCCATTCCATTCAAAGGCATAATCAGGAAAACCAGGATCTTTTAAGCCATTAGGGTCATAAGCATGGTATTCAAAAAATTTTCCGCTAGCATTACTGAAAACTTCAAAATCAATTTTTGTTGCATTTTCTACGAGCATAAACCAATTTTGTCCAGAATTACCTATCATCGCATTAGCTAAAACGTTGGGTTGGTTCATAATCTGTTGAAACCCTACTGGCCCCAATTTATTTGAGCAGATATGACTACACTCTGGAGTAGATGTTACGGTAATATCATCCACGTAAATATATTGAGGGTCCGGCCAGCTTCCAGGCACATTACTCCCTTTTATGGCGATCCATTCGTATTCTATATCCTTTTTTAATAAAAACGTTTCTGAAGTATAAAAATACCATTCGCCTGGTATGTGAACTGCATCTGATCCAGATGAGTTAACCACAACTTTAGATGTAAATTCATAACTTATATTTGGGCTATAACAATTGGACAGGGCATTAATAGGAGCAGCATCTTCTAATAGATAAATATTAATTTCCGTATCATTTTTAGTTCTAGGGCTCCACCAAAAAGAAACTGTTACGTACTCATCTTTCTCAATTTTACTCGTTAATTTGACTTGAGCTCCTTCGCAAGGCCCAAAACCAATAAATTTATTCCCTGTGTGTGGTGTTTGTATAGGTAGAGGTGGTGGTGCTAAAGGGTTTGTATCGTAAGCACCAGATGTTGCCCCCGTTATATCATAATAACCTAAGAAAAGTGAACCTGCATTAGAGTACCAATCAGATGATCCAAAATTTTTCCAAGGGATGGCCAAAGGTAGTTGACTGATATTATTAGGATAACCTGGGAATCCCATTTCAAAAGAACTATTAGGCACTAAATTCTGCCCATTAACAACGAATGGTAAAAATAAAACTATTATAATAATTAGGTTTTTCATGGTTATTTATTTTCAAGTTCCTTAATCCGTTTATCTTGTTCAATAATATGAAGTGTTAACTCCTCTATTTTTTGTAATAATATAGCATCCATATTGCCTAAATTCACACCTTCTTCCAACACTTCTTGCTCAGAAGGCACCCCTGGTAAATGTTTATTTATGGTAATAAAATCTTCCAATTCTGTTAGTGGTGTTAAATTGTAATCTTCTTCAAAAACATAATCCGGCCAATTGGTTTGTGTTACAAATATCCCTCGAGTTTTTAAAATACCATCAAGCCCTAAATGCATAGCATAAGTCATGTCATTTTGAACTCCAGACCCTATAGGCTGTAAACTACCTCCCCAATACCATCCACCTGCACCCATTCCATAGCTTAAATAATGTCCAGTGGAAGCTGTATTAGTGGTAACCCATGCAGATTCTAATGGAGTTGCTAAACGAACATTCCACCCACTGAATTGAGTTTGGGGCGGATTACCTCCCTCAATAGTAATGTACCCGCCACTAACATGTAATTTGGATGAGGGAGTAGAAGTTCCTATTCCTATATCTCCATTGGATTTCCAGTTTAAAGCGTTAATTTCCGTAGCTCCTTGTTTAACTCCCAATACTCCTCCACTATAGCCAAACAATACTGGTCCATCAGGATTATTTCCTGCAAATAGTTTTGAAGCGCCATAATAGCCCAAGCCGTGATTTGCGTCTCTTAAATAAATATTGTCATTTGATGTAATGCCCACATTTCCGTTAATGTCTAATTTGTTTGTTGGTGTTGTTGTTCCTATTCCAACATTGCCACCCAAAATACCAATTGCATCATCTCCGAGTAATTGTATTCTCATATCATAATCAATTGATGCATCATTAGAAAAATCGAAATATGGAGTACCTGTTCCTCTAAGTTCTACTGCTGCTCCTTCATCTGTAGATAATGAGGCTCCGCTACTTCCCCATGCAACATCACCATTAACATCTAATTTTGCTGAAGGTGTTGTCGTTCCTATTCCAACATCTCCACCTAAAACACCCATCGTATTGTCACCAGTTAATTGCATCCTCATGTCATAATCAGTAGATGCGTCATTGGTAAAATCAAGATATGGAGACCCCGTTCCTCTCAGTTCCATCGCTGCTCCTTGATCAGTAGATAAGGAAGCTCCACTTTGGCCCCAAGCAATAGCTCCATTTACATCTAATTTAGCTGTAGGGGTAGTTGTACCGACCCCTATATTACCAACTCCAAAAACAAATTTACTTGCCTGAAACCCTAATGGGATTAACGCTGTGTTACCATCATTATAGGTAAACAAAGACATACTTCCAGGTCCTGCCACCTCAAAACCACCAATGTTTAAATTTTTATTCGGTTGAGGCTGATAATGTGTGGTTCCTATAACATTTAAAGCATGATCAGGTGTTCTTGTTCCTATACCCACTTTTCCTCCATCTGGATTTATAAGTGTGTTTTCTCCAGTGGATGATGGCCCACCACCAACAGATACTCCGATTGGGTTTATTACTAATGGCCCATTAGTCGTGTACATATCATTATTTCCAGTTAATCCAGAACTTAGCCATAAAGAATTTTGACCAATTTTTATAAAATCATTTACATACAATTCTAAATAAGGATTGTTTACATCTCCTAAAATATTAGGATTTCCGCCATTTCCTGTTGGATTACCACCGTTGCCAGTCGGGTTTCCGTTTTGTGCAACAACATTTGTTGAGACTACCCCACTAAAAATGAGTAAGATTAGTAACCTTAAATTCGATTTTGTTTTTAACGTATTAATGAATTGTACCATAAGATTTTTATAAATTAAACTGTTTATTTCTGAGTAAAAATAAATAGCTTCTTTTTTAAAAATGACACCAATTCACAATTGGCAGTCGCCAATTCACAATTGGTGGGTAAGCATAAAAATTCGGTAAATTGCTTAGGTGTTTCTTTGGTTTAAAGCCTCTAAAAAGGCCTCTTTTCTTCTGCGGGCAACGTCAATTCGAGTGTCATCGGTTAATATGGCATAGCCACCTTCTTCTTTGTTGTATGCTTTAACATAGTCCATGTTCACCATATCAGACTGGTGTACACGGTAAAACAAACTTTCCGGAAGCAATTCCTCGTACACCTTTAATGTTTTAGAACTAACAATTTTTGTTTGGTCTTTTAAATGGAAGGTCGTGTAACTTCCTTCTCCTTTTAGTCTTACAATGTCTTTTATTATGATGTAGGATATTTTGCTTGCTTCGCGAATGGCTATTTTTCTATCTTCCTCGCCTTTGGTATAATTGTCGATAAATACCTTGAGCTCTGCTTTGGTGATGAAAGTATCTCCCACAATTTTTTTTGCTTTGGTTAAGGCCGTAAGCAACTGGTCTATTTTTATTGGTTTTAAGATGTAATCAAGGGCATTGAATTGAAATGCTTTAATCGCATAGGTATCATAAGCCGTAACAAAAATGACCTGAAAGTTAATTTCTTCTATTTGTTCTAATATATTAAAGCCTAAACCATCAGATAAATTAATGTCCAATAATACTAACTCAGGCTTAGTAGATTCAATTAAAGCCACCCCAGTTGCAACAGAATCTGCCTCTCCTATTAGTTCAACATCCCTAAATTTATCGGCAATAATTTGTTTTAAAATATTACGAGCTGGTGCCTCATCATCTATGATAACCGTTTTAATCATATGGTAAATGTTATTTCAACTTTCGTTCCCATGGCTTCGCCTTCTTTCCCTTTTAAGTCAATTATTTTAACCGAAAACTGTTTTCCTTTTTCTTGCTGATACAAATCTAAGCGTTCTTTGGTAATGTGCATCCCCATGGATGATTTATTCAAGTTTTTTGATTTATTCAATTCGTTGGAAGCAGCTCTTCCTATCCCATTATCGCTAATAGTGCAAAGCATGGTGTTGCTATCCTTTAATTTAAAGTCAAGGCTTAACAGCAAGTCATCACTTTTTTTAGGAACCAAGCCATGCAAAATAGCATTTTCTACAAATGGTTGTATCACCATAGATGGAAGATGGTACGTATCATCACTAAAAACTGGATCTTTGGTAATCTCAAATGAAAACTTGTTTGAAAAACGTTCTGCTTCCAACTCTATATAAAGTGACAGCATTTCAATTTCAGTATGCAACAGTATTTTAGGTTTTTTGGATGTTTCAAGTACAATTCGAATCAATCTTCCGAAATGAGCAATATAATTGGCCGCTACTTCTTTGTCCAAGGTATAAATTGCATTTTGTATCGTGTTTAGGGTATTAAATATAAAATGAGGGTTCATTTGAGCGCGTAGCGCAACCAACTCCAACTCCACCATTCTCTTTTCTAATGTATTTTTTTGGTTAAGTTGCTTTATCCGATAAGTCAAAATAAGGTAAATAAGGATTACCCCTAACAACACCATTAATGCTATAAACCACCAGGTTAACCATATTGGTGGAGAGATGGTGAAGGTGATGGTTTCAGCATTACTCCAATAACCATCTTCATTTTTAGCTTTTACTTCAAAGGTATAATCTCCTTTTGGTAAACTCGAAAACCTTATGGTTCTGCTTGTAGTGGAGATCCAATTGGTCTCAATCCCCAGCACCCTATAACGGTATTCTATTTCACCAACGCTACGGTAATTTAATGCTTCAAAGGAGATGCTAATGTTATTTTCTTTATAGCTTAACTGGTAATTTTGCAAGACTTCTCTTTCTTGTTCATTAACACCAAATGTTGTTATGTAAACAGGAGCATGACTTTTATTAATGGACAACTTAGATTGATCGAACTCCATTAATCCTTTTGACGTTGCAACGTATATCTTATTTTGATAAGAACAGATATCATTGATCTCACTCGTAACTAATCCTTGTTTCCCCGATATGTTGTACACTTCATAATTATTATATCCATTATAATTAATTCTACTAATGCCTTTATTTGTACCAACCCAGATGGTGTTTTGCTGATCCATATGGATTTTTTTAACCAAGTCTCCCGCCAATCCACTTTCTTCATTAATGATCTCAACAATGCTATCTCCTTGCATTACTACTATTCCATAACTCTTTGTTCCAACTAAAAAAATATGCTCGTTTACCCGCTCCATAGCTGTTATGGCAGATGATAAATACTTGTTATTGGAAAAAGGAGTGTCTATCTTTTTGTTGTAGTAAATTTCGATTCCATGATTTGTTCCTATCCATATTTTTTGATTGTGTTTCATTAAACTGGTACACCACATTTTTTTCTCTCCATAAGTATATGAAAAATATGTTTCTACGCCTTCAACCTGTATAGAGAGTCCATAATTATTTGCTTTATACATCGTGTCATTATCAATCAAAAATGACTTGGCGCCATAATCATAGACAGATAATGACCTTCTCATTATCTTCCCTTTTTGATAATAAATTAAATCTTTTTGATAGGGGTCTCCTAATATCAACCGCTCATTAAAATAGTCATATTTTAAGGGGTAATTTCCTTCCATTGATTGGTGTATTTTTTTGAATAGTCCCTCATTTGATTTGTAAACAGCACCATTTCTTAATAAAGTGAACAACCGGTTGTTAACTGTATCTATTTCTATGGCGCTAATATTTCTTCCTTCAAAAGCATAAACTTTAAGGTTGTTGGAAGCTAAATAATAAATTCCCTCTGTTAATGTTTGAAACCAAATTCCTCCTTCATTGTCTATAAAAACTCTAGAAACTTGCTTGTCGGGTAAATAATGGTTTACTATTTGAACACTGTCATTCACAATTTTACATTCATAAACCCCCTGATTCAATACTGACAACCAGATGTGGTTGTCTTCGAAAATTGAAGAAGCCATCCGGTTTTTAATAAAAGAAAGTCCATGTAGTTTTTTTGCTTTACCCGGAGGGGTTATATCGATTGAAAAAGCATTTTCTGGTGACAGGAAATAAAAAACAGCATCGTTTAATTTTTGAACCACCAAATTGTCTTTTTTTGCTGTTCGGATTTGTTCTAAACGAACCGAAAAGGATGAGTCATTATGGTGAATTTTGAGTAATACGTTATTATCTATTAACTCTTTTCCTGTAGTCCCATAAATTAGGTTTTCAGGCGTTATTGCAACATCAACATTAACCGTTTTTTGATGTACATATGCTGTATTTCCTTTTTCATCAATTTTAAATATCCCTGTTCCGTTAATCCCAATCCAAACCCCACCAAGTGAATCTACCCTAAAACTATTCATTGCTTTTTTTTCTTTAATAATAGCAGCTATTTTGTTGTTGTATTGGTAAGGATAAATACTATCGTTTTCAAAATAAGACAGTTTCAAATTGAATGTTCCAAACCATATCCGGCCCTTCGAATCCTCCGTAATTAAGAATACCGTATTATCGGTTAGACCATCACTGGCATTAAAGTTTTCAAATTCATAGCCATTGAATCGACTCACTCCAGCATCGGTAGCAAACCACATGTATCCTTTAGAATCTTGAAAGGCAGAATAAACTTCAGAACTGGGTAAACCATCTTCTACCCCATAATGCTTATACACATAAGATTGAGAATAGCCAAGCACACAATAACAAGTTGCTGTTATTATGAGTGCTATTTTTAAGAAAAACTGCATCATTAATTTAGTGCGCCAGTAGCCAATTTTCCGCATTATTCATTTCCACATCTAATGGAACAGCCAATTTTACCGCATTTTCCATTTTGTCTTTAATGATGGGTTTAACTTTTTCGAGTTCCGGCTTATACACATCAAACACCAATTCATCATGCACCTGCAATAACATTTTAGATTTGAATTGTTGCTTTTCAAATTCTTCCGCGATGTTAATCATCGCAATTTTAATAATATCAGCAGCAGAACCTTGTATTGGAGCGTTTACCGCATTTCTTTCAGCATGTCCACGAACAATAGCATTATTAGAGTTGATGTCTCTTAAGTTCCTTCTACGGTTCATAATGGTTTCTACATAACCGTGTTCTTTTGCAAACACCACATTGCTATCCATGTATTCTTTTAGTTTTGGATATTGTTCAAAATAAGTGTCAATTATTTCCTTGGCTTCTTTTCTTGGTATGTTTAAGTTCTGAGATAATCCGAACGCGGAAACACCGTAAATAATTCCAAAATTCACGGCTTTTGCTTTGCCTCTCATCTCCCGATCAACTTCCTCTTTTGATACCCCAAAAACTTTCGCAGCAGTTGCTGTATGAATGTCTTCTCCTTTGATAAATGCTTCTTTCATGTTTTCATCCTCGCTTAATGCCGCAATGATTCTCAATTCTATTTGAGAATAATCTGCGGCTAATAATGTATGTTCATTATCACGAGGAATAAAAGCTTTCCTGATCTCTCTTCCTTTCTCCGTTCGAATAGGAATGTTTTGCAAATTAGGATTGTTAGAGCTTAAGCGTCCTGTTGCAGCAACTGTTTGCATATAGCTGGTATGAATTTTTCCATCTTCCGCATTCACCAACTCGGGTAACGCATCTACATAGGTAGATTTTAGTTTTTTCAGTGACCGGTATTCTAAAATAAAGGGAACTATTTCATGCTTATTTGCCAATTTAGACAACACATCTTCACTGGTAGAATACTGCCCTGTTTTTGTTTTCTTGGCTTTTTCTACTATTTGCATTTTTTCAAAAAGGACCTCTCCCAATTGTTTTGGAGAGTCGATGTTGAACTCTTCTCCTGACAGCTCTAATATTTTTTTGGTTAAATCGGCAATCAAAACTTCCAGTTCTTGAGAGAATTTAACCAAGGCCGGAACATCCAATTTAATGCCTTCTTGCTCCATTTTTGCCAATACAGGAATCAATGGTGTTTCAATTTCATCCATTAATTTTTTCAATGTAACATTCATTTTTGGTTCAAATTGGTTTTTCAATTGAAGTGTAATGTCAGCATCTTCACAAGCATAATTAGAAATATTCTCTTGAGGAATATCTCGCATACTCAATTGTTTTTTTCCTTTTTTGCCAATTAATGTTTCTATAGAAACTGGTTTGTAGCTCAAATAGGCTTCAGACAATAAATCCATATTGTGTTTCATGTCGGGCTGAATCAAATAATGGGCTATCATGGTATCAAATAGTTTCCCCTTCAATTGGATATCATAACTACTCAATACATTTAAATCGTACTTAATGTTCTGCCCTACTTTTTCAATGTTCTCATTTTCAAAAAGTGCTTTAAATTCGCCCAAAACTGCTGTTGCTTCTTTTTTATTTTCAGAAAGGGGGACATAAAATGCTTCATGTTCTTTAAACGAAATAGAAAGTCCTACAATTTCCGCTTCTAAAGGGTTCAAACCAGTAGTTTCTGTATCAAAACAAAAAGAGTTTACTTCATTCAATTGTTCAATTAAATAACTTCTTTTTGCTTCAGTATCTATAAAACGGTAATGGTGTTTGGTGTTGGAAATGTTTTTTAATTCAATAAATTCTTCTTCCTCGACTGCAGCTTTTACCACTGCTTTATCTTCCTGTACATTCCCAAACAAATCCATTTGCCCACCAACCTGAACTGGTGCAGCTTTTATTTGAATTTCTTTACCAAGTACTTTCTTTGCTAAATTTCTAAATTCTAACTCCGCAAAAAGCTCAGTAATTTTTGCCTCATCGGGTTTTTCCATTTTTAAATCTGCCAAATCATATTCGACTGGGACGTCTAAAATAATGGTCGCCAATTTTTTAGATAACAACCCTTGTTCAGCAAAATTGATAACGTTTTCTTTTTGCTTTCCTTTTAATTCTTCAGCATGTTCAATCAATCCTTCCACACTTCCATACTTTTCAATCAAGATTTTAGACGTTTTTTCTCCTATCCCTGGAATTCCAGGAATATTGTCTACGGCATCTCCCCAAAGCCCTAAAATATCAATCACTTTTAATGGATCATCAACCCCAAATTTTTCACATACTTCTGGTATTCCCATAACCTGTGCAGGATTTCCATAAGCAGCTGGCTTGTACATAAAAATATTTTCAGAAACCAATTGCCCAAAATCCTTATCCGGTGTCATCATGTAGGTTGTAAAACCTTGTCGTTCTGCTTCTTTTGCCATGGTTCCGATAATATCATCTGCTTCATAACCTTCTTTTAAGTAAATCGGGATGTTAAATGCATCTATAATCTGCTTGATGTAAGGAATTGCTGTTCGGATGTCCTCCGGCATTGCTTCTCTACCAGCTTTATAATCGGCAAAATCTGCTTCTCGATTACTCGCGCCACCCGGTGCATCAAAAACAACGGCAATGTGTGAGGGCTTTTGTTTTTCCAGTACTTCTATAAGCGTATTGGTAAACCCAAGCATTGCTGAAGTGTTTAATCCTTTGGAATTATACCTGTGGTTTTTACCAAATGCAAAATAGGCTCTATAGATTAAAGCAAATGCATCCAGTAAAAAAAGTTTTTTATTATCGTCCGACATGTTCTAAATTTTGAACATCCAAAATACGTTTTTTAAGAGCAAGTATAAACTGTTGTTGAGAAGTTTTGAAACTTAGTGAACCGCTTTATTTTTGTTGGCCAATTGCCCACAAGCGGCATCAATGTCCTTTCCTCTACTTCTTCGAACATTAACAATAAGGTTAAATGTGTTTTCCAAAAATGCTGCAAACTTATCCGTTTTTTCAGGGTCTGCTTTTTGAAATTGAGCATCATCAATCGAATTGTACTCAATGATGTTTATCTTACATGGAACTGCTTTACAAAAAGCTGCTAAATCTTTAGCATCTTCTAAGCTGTCATTAAAATCTTTAAAAATAATGTACTCAAACGTTACTCGAGTTCCTGTCTTTTCATGAAAGTAAACCAGTGCCTCAGAAAGCGCAGCTAAAGAATTTGTATCATTAATCGGCATAATCTCACTTCGCTTTGCATCTGTTGCAGCGTGTAATGATAGGGCTAAGTTGAATTTTACTTCATCGTCTCCTAATTGCATAATCATTTTAGCAATCCCTGCCGTAGATATTGTAATCCGTTTAGGAGACATTCCTAAACCATCTTCTGAAGTGATCATTTCCACTGAACGAAGTACATTTTTGTAATTCAACAATGGTTCTCCCATTCCCATATAAACAATATTGCTTAATGGTTTCTCATAATGTTCTTCTGCCTGATTTTTAATCAGCACCACTTGATCAAAAATTTCTTCTGCATCAATGTTTCTTAATCGTTCTAATTTCCCCGTAGCACAAAAGGAACAACTCAAGCTACATCCAACTTGACTTGAAATACATGCTGTCATCCTTTTTTTTCCTGGAATTAAAACTCCTTCTGTTATTTTTCCATCGTGCAAACGAAACGCATTTTTAATGGTCCTATCCGAACTAATTTGTTTTTCCGCAATTTCAACTGCATTAAACACAAAGTTGTTGGCTAACATTTCTCGCACACTTAAAGAAAGGTTGGTCATTTCATCAAAGGAGGTAGCTCCCTTGCTCCATAACCACTCATAAGCTTGCTTTGCCCGAAAAGCTTTTTCATTTTGTGCAACAAAAAAATCCTTCAATTCGGCTTTGGTTAAACTTCTTATGTTCTGTTTTTCTGACATTATCGCACAAAACTACGATTAGTTTTTTATAATGAGATTGCTTCACTTCGACTTCGCTCAGTGTGAACTAACCTCAAAATGACGTACATTTGAGTCAATGAAAAAAATAGCTGCAAATTTTATTTTTCCAGGAAACAGTGCTCCAATAAAAAATGGGGTTATTGTAATGGATAATGATGGGGTTATTGAAACTGTTCTAAATCCTGACATTGATACTGTAAATTGGAATGAGGTAGAAAAACATGAAGGAATAATTTGTCCTGGATTTGTGAATACGCATTGCCATTTAGAGTTGTCTTATTTAAAAGGTAAAATTGAAGAAAAGACACAGTTACATGGGTTCGTTGAAAAATTAATGTCTATCCGAGATTCCGTGACTGAGCAAGAAAAATGGTTTGCCATACAGCTTGCTGAGCAAGAAATGATTGCTGGCGGAATAAAGGCAGTTGGAGATATTTCTAATGGAAATACCTCTTTCCATCAAAAGGAAAAGAAAAATTTAAAGTACCATACTTTTATAGAGGTTTTTGGATTGAATGAAAATGAGGCTCCAATGATCATGGAGAGAGCAGATTCGCTCAAAGCAATCTATCCCCGCTCCACCAGAATAAGTGTTACGCCACACGCTCCTTATTCGATGTCTAATGAGTTGCTAAAACTTATTAATGCAGCATCTAATCCTTTTATCACCATTCATAATCAGGAAACTGCCGGAGAAAATGAACTGTTTAAAACCAAATCTGGTAAAATGTACGAACAGCTAATTAAGTTTAGCGATGCCATAAAAGACTGGGAAGCAACAGGTAAAAATTCACTACCTTCTTATCTTCCATCTTTGGCTGATGGTAAAAAAATATTATTGGTGCATAACACCTACACTTCAAAAGAGGATATTGTTTTTGCCAAACAATACATCGATCAGATATACTGGTGCTTTTGTCCAAACGCAAATGAATACATCGAAGGAAAACAACCCGATTACGGTCTGTTTTCAGACGAAAAATGTACCATAGGGACTGATAGTTTAGCTTCAAATTGGAGCTTATCTATTTTGGATGAACTCAAAACAATTAGTAAAAAGAATCCAGCAATACCTTTACAGAAACTCATAAAATGGGCAACCTATAATGGTGCAGAATTCTTAGCATTTGATGAATTAGGATCGATTGAAAAAGGAAAAGTGCCTGGTTTAAACTTAATAGAAAATATTGATTTAGAAAATATCTGTTTAACTGAAAACAGCAGCGTTACTCCCCTTTTCTAACTGAATTTTAAACGAAAAAATTACCGTTACTCAAAACGCTTTTTTCTGATATAATAGTTTTTAGCTATTTTAGTATGAAGACAAGCCTATGAAAAAACTTTACATTCTTCTTCTATTCCCTTTAATACTGGGCGCCAACTTAAGTGCACAAGATTACTTTCCAGAAGGTGCAACATGGTACTATGATGTCCCTCCAGGAAGTTTCCCTTTTCAATATACTTACACATTTATGGAATGCAAAGGAGATTCAATATTTAATAATGATACATTAACATTCATAGAAGGAACTGTTTCATGTAGTACTGGATGGGATGCGCTTATAAAACAAAATGGGCAAAAAATCTACCAGCTCAACTTATGTGACTCTTCTCTTAACCTACTGTATGATTTTGGAGCAAGTGTTGGGGACACCTTAGTTATTGACCCTGATCCTTGCGATACATGGAGCATTGATTCAATTATTTTAGTCGTTGATTCTATAAAACCAATCAACATCAATGGAAACATTTTAAACCAATTTTTCATTACCCAAATCAATTTCCCCTTCTGGGCTTTTCCTGGAAACATTATTGAGGGTATTGGAAACACCTATTCGTTTTACCCTTTATATGGGACTTGTGATCCGTGGGGTGGGCCACTAAGGTGTTATAATGACACCATTATTGGGGAATATAAAACAGGGATACACGGAGGTGTTTGTGATACTAATTATTTGGTCGTTGGAATTGAAGAAACAAGAATGAATGACGTTGTGAAAATATTTCCAAATCCGACAAAAGATAAAATACAGGTTAGCTCTAATTCGATCATTGAAGAAATTCAACTATTTGATATTCAAGGTCGCTTCTTGTTTTCTGCAAAAAAACGCACCGTTGATTTATCTTCACTTTCCAAAGGTGTTTACATTGTGAAAATTCACTTAAAGAATGAAATAGTAAATAAGAAAATAATAAGGGAATAATTACTTTATAAAAGCGGCTGCAACAAGCAAATCGTCTGCAGTTGTAATCTTAATGTTTTCTTGATTCCCTTCTACTAAATTGATGGTTTCTCCCAGCATCTCCACTACGGAAGCATCATCTGTAAAAGCTGTATCGAACTCTTGTTCATAAGCTTTTAATATAATTTCTGAACTAAAACATTGTGGTGTTTGTACCAACTTATAACAACTTCTTGCAACAGCATGGTTGCTGTTATCTTGTTTGGATACGTGTCTTAATGATTCAACCACATCAACTACAGGTATGGCATTTCCTGTTTTTTCTGCTTCATTAAAACACGTTGTGATGGTTTCGGAATTGACCAATGGTCGAACACCATCATGAACAGCAACAATACTACTTTTGGTTACAAGTTTAAGCGCATTTTGTACTGAATGGAATCGAGTTTCGCCACCTTTTACAATTTGGTGAGGAGTATTGACAAAATCATATTTATAACAAAGCTCTTCCCAAAAGTCAATTTGATTTTCGGGAAGAGCTAAAATGATTTCTATTGATGGAATTGTTTGTTTAAACTTTTCCAGTGTATGCATTAAAATAGGTTTGCCTGCAAGTTCAAGAAATTGTTTAGGAGTAGAAGCTCCCATTCTTTCTCCTTTTCCGCCAGCAACTATTATAACGTACTTAGGCATTGGTCAATTCGTCCGAACTGAAAAATTCATCAGCATTTGCTGTAAAAGAATTTCCATCTGGTTCCGCTTGTGTAGTATTACTCTCTACAGCGTTACCATTAGATTCTTCTCTATTATTCTCAGTTGATTCTTCTTTATTCTCATAAGATGGCTTTGTGTAATTAGCATCCTTTGGTCTACCAATAGACCTAATGTAAGCATTAAGCATTCTATGAATTTTCTCAATAAATTCTATTAACTCTTCAGTCTTTTCTGCACCAACTAATTCTCTTTCTTTAGATTTTATTAGCCACCCTTTTGTTTTTAATAAGTATCCTCTTGAAATATAGCAATAATGCTTCTTATCCTTAAAATTATACCTTCCATAACCTGCAGCAATGTTTCCTGAAATTGAATCAGCTGATTCCAAAAATGGTTTTCCTACAGTCTCTTTATTAAATCCTTCCCACTCGTTTACAATGTTCCAAATTTCTTGTTCAAAATCTAAACATTCTTGGTAAAGTTTTAGGTCTTCTAGTTTCATTTAAATTGTTTTATGTTAATATCCCTTTTCTTATTATATAATCAGCATCGCATCACCATAAGTGTAAAAACGATACTTCTCTTTAATTGCTTCTTTATAGGCTTTCATTACTAAATCATACCCTCCAAAAGCTGCTGTCATCATTAACAATGTTGACTCTGGCGTATGGAAGTTTGTAATCATGCAGTTTGCTAAGTTGAAATCGAAAGGAGGAAAAATAAACCTATTTGTCCATCCGTCAAAAGGCTTTAAGTATCCATCAGTAGATACTGATGATTCTAATACTCTCATTGATGTTGTTCCTACAGCGCAAATTTTTCTTTTATCTTTTTTAGCTGCATTCACCTGTTCAACACAACGTTCTGAAATATGAATTTCTTCAGAATCCATTTTGTGTTTCGTTAAATCTTCTACTTCTACAGACCTGAAAGTTCCCAAACCAACGTGTAATGTCAGGTAGGCAAAATCTATTCCTTTAATTTCAAATCTTTTTAGCAAGTGCTTGCTAAAGTGTAGTCCAGCAGTTGGTGCTGCAACAGCACCCTCATTTTTTGCATAAACTGTTTGGTATCGCTCTGCATCTTCCGGCTCTACTTCTCTTTTAATGTACTTTGGAATTGGTGTTTCTCCTAATTTTTCAATGGTAGCCTTAAACTCTTCATAAGGGCCATCGAATAAAAACCTCAATGTTCTTCCTCTTGATGTGGTATTGTCAATTACCTCAGCAACCAAGTCATCATCACCAAAATAAAGTTTATTTCCAATTCTAATTTTTCTTGCTGGATCAACCAATACATCCCATAATAAACTTTCTCTATTTAATTCTCTTAATAGAAAAACTTCAATACGAGCACCTGTCTTTTCAATATTACCTTACATTCTAGCTGGGAAAACTTTAGTATCATTCATTACCATTAAATCTCCATCATCAAAATACTCAAGAACATCCTTAAATTTTCTATGCTCAATTTCTCCTGTTTCTCTGTGGAGTACCATCATTCTTGCATCCTCTCTTTCTGGAGTTGGTCTTTCTGCAAGTAATTCTTCTGGTAATGTAAATTTGAATTTAGATAGTTTCATATGTAATCTTTAGGTGAAAAATTGGCTGCAAATGTAACAATATATAACACGAAAATCAAGCGTTATCAAAGACCACAACTGTGCAACTAATAATTAGTGCAAATTAACTTAAAAATGTGTAGTCATTTTCAATCTCCCATTGATAATTTTTAACGAAAAAAAGGAATGCTAAAACACCGAGAATCTGGGTTTTAACCATAGCAGATGCCTCCCTAATTTTATAGAATTAAGGCATTCCAATTTAAAAACGTGATTTTTTAATTTTTATCAGCGAAAGAAATGCAGATAATTAAAATCGTTTTTAGAATATTTTAGTTCCTTATTTATTAGAACCATAACCTTGTTTGGAAAGATAACTTTTGTCTCATAACTTGTATTATTTATGGTAAGGAAGTTTTCTTGGGAATATCCAGCGACAACAATCTAAACAATTTAAGTACACAGTTTAGTCAAGCAGTTTTAAAAGATAGTCCACAACATACTGACTGTCTTCCTTGTTATCAATAGCGTGCTCAAATTTAACCTTAGACGGAAGTTTAATGTAGACAAGACAGCCAATGACATCCTCTTTTGTCATTCGAGCAATTCTGGAGTTTTTATACTTTTTTGATGTAAACGAATAGAATCCAGTTGAACGGTTGTCTTTCCTATTCTCAACTCCCTCATAAATTAGCACGTCTACAAGATTTGCTATTCCATCAATCTTTTGTTTACTAAATTTATGCATCCCATCCCTTCCTCTTCGTTTCTTATTAATTTCCAACAGCCTGTTCAAGAGCTTTTCAGCCTTTCCTTCATAAACTCTATAAGCAAAGAAGGTTTTATCTCCTTTGTATTCTGGGTGCAAGGTGACGTAAACATCCCTATCAGTATTCTGGGCAAACATGTAGGATGTTGAACAGAAGAGAATTACAATAATCAAGAAATATTTCAATTTATCGTTTATAGTACTAATCATGACAAGTATAATAATGAATATCTATATACTATAAAGATACATAAAATATTAAAGGGCGATTATCCCTCTAAGAAATGTAACTGCATAGGAAAAACCTCACCTTACTTTTTATTGTAAAGTATTTTATTCTTTGAATAATCAAATACCACGACTAATTTTTCCTGACGATAAGAAGCCAATATTTCACCCCCTTTAGTATAGAAATTTAGAGCGTAGTTTCCTTGTTTAGGGATTAAAGCATCATATTTGTTGTGATAACAGTGTCTAAACGAGGGTTTTAGTTTTTTCATGGAGCTCTTTAGGAATTTTTTAGATTTAATTTCTTGCTTGTTTTCGATGTTGATTAATTGCTTCATGTCTTTAGGATTGAATCGTAATAAACAACCTGAAATATCGCTTGAATATTCTTCATTTTTTAGTTTAATCAACCCATCTCCTATCACATAAATTCCAGAAACCCCAGATTTCGATTCTATTTCAATAATTTGGCATTTTGAGATGGTCATATTAGCGTTCATTCCATTAAATTCTACTTTGTCTGCCACAAACACTTTTAGTGATTTCCAATCAACTTCTTCAGCATTATAGTTTAATTCTAAGTCTTCTTCAAAGTCCGTATTCCTTGGTTCGGTTGGAATTGAGTCATAATTATTGGCTATAGAACTTGGGCCAAGTATCTCAATGTTAAAATTATCAAACCATATACTTCCATTACCATTCAACAAAGCTCCATAGTTTAGCACGCTTGCACTAAGAGGAACATCCATCTCAATTTCACACTTCTTCCAGTCTGAAGTTCCCTGCAAAGCTCGATTATTCATGTTATCAAATCTAATTGGTTTTTTACCAATCTTAGAATCTATCCTTAACCACATTCCAGCCCATCCTTCTACATTCTCATACTTTATGTAACCTGTTACCTTGATTTTCTTTCCTATATAATTCTGTGCATCAGTATACTGAGAGATTGTACCATATCCATCACTATTTTTCACAACGGACTTAAGATAAACACTTTTTTTACCTGTTTTGAAGACAATATTGTCAAGCCCCATTTCATAGTTATTAGCTTTAGATCCAGCTTTGACCCAAGATGAAAATTTATAAAGCTGCCCTGAACATTCGAAACAAACTAACGAAAAGATGATAATGATAACTATTCTGTTCATATAGGCTAATTTAACCATTTTTCGCAATCCTCTTAGTGAAGGAGTCTCTAAATCAATAAACTAAACGGTTATTTTTTTCCTCTTCTAACAAAACATGTAATCCGAACTTTTAATATTTTGAGTACTTTTAAGAGGTGAATAAAATTACAATACCATCAGGGTTTAAGGTTATCAAGAATGAATTTTTATTTGAAAATTCCGACTCAGATTATAATGAGGATATATTGCAAATAGAACATATTTCTACAAAATTGATTGTTGATTTAGGGTGGTATGGAGATATAGTTTCTAAAGTTGGAGGGTACAAAATCTATGTGATAAAAGATAGAGATTGGGATAGCCCTATTAACACTCTTTCTTCTGACACGAAAGAAGGAATATCTTTTGAATTAGACACTTTACTTAAATCCATGGATTAATGAAAACTAAACTCCTCATACTACTAATTGGAATTGCTTTTTTAGGGTGTGTCTCTCAGAATGGATTGTATAAAAATGTTGATATAGAGGTTGTTTTGCGTGATAACTCAATGCATATATTGTTTCCTGTTTATATTGATGGTGAAAAATATGAGTTATGTCTTCTTGGTGAGGATTTGAATTATTACCTAAAAAACCAAGGAGTTTATGAAGAAAATATAAAAGATTTAATACGTGATGTTTACATGGGGAAGAAAATTTTTAAGGGCAATGATATTGGGAATAAGTCTTATGCTATAATAAATAATGAGTATTACAATAAACATTTTAAAGATGCAGATTTACAGAAGGTTTTAAAAAAGTATGTAAAAACAGATTCTTTTCGTGAATTTGATAAATCAATTAGTATAAAAAATACAATAAATTCAGCATCAATAGAAGGTCAATCGTTAACAAAATATTTAATACTAAATAACTTTTTGGTTGCAGAAGGTGGTTACGGACATGGTCTTTACATTTATGACCTTAATAAAGGAAAAACGAGAATACCGTTAGAGGAAGATAAATAATGCTAAATAGACTAATCATATTAATAATTGGAATCGCCTTTATTGGGTGTAACAATCTTTACAGTCAAACAAATGAAAGAGATAGTCTTGGAGAATTAGTATATGAAAAATTCTTAGAACTTAATCCACGTAAGATTAATTATCCATTTTGTAATCGTTTAATAAAGAGAGCATCAAGAATGTGTAATAACGATTCTCTAATATTACCATTATACCACCGAATGTTTGGAAAAGACTTTTCTATTGACATTAATTCAACCACATGTAAAGAACTGTTAAAAGAAGAATATGGGTTTATAGGAAAAGATGTTTTAGATTTTGGTGATGTTGTTCCAGATGAGGTTCTCTGTTTTGAAGAGTATACTGTAAAATACGCACAAGATAAATATGGAATTGCCTTTTTCAAAAACAGGAAAAAAGAAGCCGATAGTTTAGATGCTATAGGAATGGGTTTTGTAGTTGCTCAGCCAAATAATTCTTGTGACTCTATTCCTAACCAACTTAAGAAGAAAATGAAATCAGCAAAAAAGCTGTTCAAAGATAAAGAGTTTTTAAGATGGGTGGTATTTAAGGTATCAGAAAGTGGAAAAATTTCTAATGTTACCTATAGTATGCGATATTGGGATGGATTTGTGCTTATAAAAGATAATAAGTACGAGAAAAAAGTGCTAAAGATAATGGCAGGTATGCCTGATTGGTCTCCAGCAACTCTTAGGGGGAAACCTGTTTCTTCTGAGATTACTTTTGTTATTAACGAAAATTGGAGATAGGAATAAATGAGAAAAGGAATAGTAGCAACCATAATAATCTTCACTTTAGTTCTGATAATAAGTCTATTCATAATTCAAGTTGTCTATTCTTCAACTTCATATATGCCGCGTTCTAATACATTAACGCTAATCAGAGTTGCCTCAACTATTATATTTCCCTCAATTGGATTGATTCTGTTAGGCTTTCACCTAAATAAGAAATTTGGAAAACATCTTAGTTACTGGCGATTTGTATTCAATGGAATAACAGTATCTATATTTTCAATATTAATTTACCATACAGGGTTAGTTCTTATACGTTATTTTTTGAATGAGACTTTTCTACCATCCGCATTTGAAACAATGATGTATTCTACGCTTTTTAAAATGGCACTATTTATCATTTATTGCTTAATAATTGGTTTGTTCTATAAAAAGATGAAGTTCAGAAAGAAAACCGAAGCCTTAGACTCAAATATTGTAAATGATTAAAAGTTCTGCAGATTCGTTACTTTAGAAGAATGGATAGCGTAAACATATCACTCATATTTTTGTCTATTGCTTTGACATCAAAAGACGAACCATCTGATAAAGCAGAAATTTTAGATGCATACGATTATATAAATAAATGGATTCCAACAGATGAAGAATTTAATACATCTATAGGATGGCTTTTAAATGAGGGTTTAATTTATGTAGTTGATGAAAAGTATACTTTATCAGAGAAGGGTGAAAAATTGTATAAAAAGACTTCTAAGACCTCTAAAAATGGTTTACATTCTATCAGGGAAGAGTTAGAAATGGAACTAACAAAATGAGAAAACTATTAGTCATACTAACCATTTTGATTGTTGCTGCTGGATGTAAGTCCGAATCTGTAAAGATGGTAAATGAAATTTTAACCAAGATGGAATCAAAGGACACACTTGTTGTAAAGGCTCATTTTACTGAATGTGGCGAGTGGGGAGGTCATCACGAAACATATAAAATATTTCGTTATAAAAACCAATATAAATACAACTGTATAATAGATACTGTTGACTGTTCATTACCACCTTACTTTAATAGAAGAGTTCATGAAGAATCTTTGTATAAAGAGGTGTCAAGAGCTGATTTGATTATTTTTCTCAATAAAATGAATGAGGGAATAGAAGAAGATTATGTGATTAATCATGCTGACCCATATTACTTAGTTTATTGCATAAGTGATACTAACCGACAATATCATAATCCTATTGAAGGTAATTGGGAATTGTTCACAGAATTTAGGGAGAGACAAAAATAAAACCTCCAACATTACTGCTGGAGGTTTTACTTTAGGCTACCTTTAACCAATATTCCACTTGAACCTGGTTCCTTATTAGGATAATACCAGTTATACGCATATTGGTTTCCCTTTAACAACTGGATTACAATCATTCCATTATTAGCACATTTCTTTTTGTCTTCATTGTCAAAAGTTTCTTTAAAAAAATATCTATTGTCTACCTTATAAAGAAACGTAAGAATTCCTATACATTCAGCTAACGAATAATAAGTTGTCCCTGATGTTTCTCCTACTTTTAGTTTTACGAACTTAATTTCAACTTTATATGAATAATCCAATGTTTGATTAATTATTCCAGAAATAATTAATTTATCGAGTTTTTCTTGACCAAACCCATTGAGTCCAACAATCAACAAAAATGATATGATAAGGAATCTTTTCACTTTAGGTTCCATCTTTTTAGTATCAAATCAACTTCAAGTCTGGTTATTCCTATTGTATCTATCTCCTTAAAATCATCCCCCATCTCCATTTCCCACATCGCAGTTCCACAGAGGATTAAATTTTCATCTTCAGCGTATTGGTAAATACTATCAATTCGTTGAGTCTTTAAGTTCTGTGCCAAATTGGTCTTTGTGGTATCTAATTCTGCAAAATACTCTTTCGTTTCATAGTCATACATAACATGAAGCCTCTCCTTCTCTAATTTGGATATTGGCTTTTCATATGTATCTATTTCATATATAATTCTGTTTTCCCAAAACCAATAACTTTTAGAATATCCTATTAATTTGTTTTTGTAGTATTCTTTGTCGCTAATATTAAAAGACCATTCTTTGATAAATGATTTTTCATTATCAAGAAATAAACTTAAGCCATTAGAATCTACTTCTTCATTGCAAGTGATGCTATCAATTGAATTACTTTCTATTATAGGGTGTAGACCAATATCTAATCTCTTTTCGTTTAATTCTGTTCCATAGGATTCTGAAATATGGTCAGATATTGTTTTTGCCAATAAATGATATATGGCTCCTATAGCAACTAAAACAACCAATATGATGATTAACTTCTTCACTCTTCTAAAGTAACGAATAATCTGAACTTTTAATATTTTGAGTATTTTTAAAGAATGGATTTTAACCCATTATTCATTCCCCCGATTATTATTTTTTTAATTTATATCATCTATTCTTGGAAAATTAAGATGGTCTTAGCAAATAATGGATTCGATGATAGAAATACTCACAACTATTATTGGATGTTGCCTGATTTAAATAAGTTAATTTCTAAATCAGATGAAACAAATAGCAATAAATTTAAGATAATCAAATACGTATATCTTGTATCATTGATTTTAATACCTATTTCAATTATATTGATGTTAATGATTAATAATGCACTTTAAATAAGAAGAAAATCTGACTGTTTTATTTCAAAAAACAGCATTCCTGACCGTGTCAGAAAAAGAACGCTTAAATTAAATTTATTTGAAAACTCAACGAAAACAGACCTTTTGGGAGACCTGCACAGTTGAGGAAAGAATATAGAAAGGGGCGTGATGTTTTTATTTTGACAAAAAAAAGAGGCTAAATATTAGCCTCTTTTTTCATTGAAAAATCTATTTTTTCTTTTTGCCGTTTTTATTCGCCTTTTTAATGTAAAGCTCTAATGCCCTAGTCATTGATGGCGATTCTGGTTGAGGGGCAGCAATGTCAATATTTAATCCTGCCTCTTCTGCCGCTTTTGCTGTTGTTGGTCCAAATACAGCTATTCTTGTATCGTTTTGTTTAAAACCAGGGAAATTTTGATACAGTGATTTGATTCCTGATGGACTGAAAAATACCAATACATCGTAATTAACATCTTTTAAATCTGACAAATCACTACAAACGGTTCTATAAAGTGTAGCACATTTAAAATCAATCTCATTCTCTGTAAGCAAGTCTGGAATATTAGATCTTAATATATCGGAACATGGCAATAAATATTTATTGTCCTTGTGCTTTTTTAATGTTGGTATTAAATCTGCAAATCGTTGTTGTCCATGAAAAATTTTCCTTTTTCTGTAAACAATGTATTTCTGCAAATAGAATGCTGTAGATTCAGATATGCAGAAATACTTCATATCATCTGGCACCCTAACTCGTGATTCCTCTGCTGCTCTAAAGTAATGATCCACAGCATTTCTGCTTGTAAATATTACTGCATCAAAATCTAATATATTTATTTTCTGTTGACGAAATTCTTTTCTTGGAACTCCCTCAATATGAATAAATGGTCTAAAATCTATTTTTACTTTCCAGTCCGCAGATAAATCAAAATAAGGTGATTTTTCTGTCTCTGGTTTTGGTTGTGATACTAAAACGCTCTTTACTTTCAACATTATCCTTTAACTTTTTTAGTCGAATTCGCTTTATTTAAGGATGAAAATCCGATATAAAACGACCAACGGTAAAATTTCGAGGGTGCAAATGTACACAAATATATAGAAATACGAAACTCCTTTTGAAATTCCTATAAGATAAAGTCTAATCAGCCTTAAAAGAAAGGTTAGGAGCACTAATGGAATGGTTATGTAGAGTAGGATTAACGAAAACGGAAGTGTTGAAAAGTAAGCTAAACAAAGCACTGGAATGAAAATCACTCCTAATAAATTATTAAAAAGAGAGACATTAAATATGTACTCGGATGCTATACTGGTATCGTCTAAAACAAAAAATAATACTTTAGAAAATAGATACTTAACCATATAAATGAATATTAAAAATCCGATTAGCATCAAAAAGAACAACATATTATTCTCTTCCAAGTTAGTTGTGTCAATACTCTCTTTTATATGATAGAGAAATAATGATGATGTGAATACATGTATTATGGTAAATAAAATATTGGAGCGATGAAACAGCACTTTTTCTTCTCTTGTAATTTCCTGAGCTACCCCATAATTAAACAATGCTCTTAAAGATTGTTTAAAACGACTCCTACTAAAAGCTTTTGAAAACCCCAATAAAAGTACTGTTGCTACTAAAATGATTATTTGCCAATTGGCAATTCCTGGAGGGTTTAACGTTGGGTCAAATAATTTTTCTAATGGTTTTTCTTCTATTGTTGCGGTCGTTGTGGCTCGAATAGGGATTTCTCCTTCGTTTTTAATCCCATAAAAAGTATCAGCCTGTTCTGTTGTATCTAATTTAACTTTTGAAAAGTACTTCTTCTTTTGTTTTGGAAGTACCACTGGCTCATCCACCTCTTCAATTAATTCCAATCCATTTTGATCATCTTGATCTTCTACTCCAAAAGGATTTTGTAATGCTGAAGAATCTGCTACTTGATATGTAATCATAAAAGACACTTGTACAAAAATACATTATTAAGCATAAAAAAAGCCTTCCAAAATTGGAAGGCTTTCTTACAGTTATACTATTTTCTAATTTGTAATCTTATCTGTTTTTTTAGTAGAGTAATTAAGCTTTAAAGCATTCGCCTTTCTAAGTTCTTGCTTTACTTCGGTAACAATACCCATTTTTGTCTTTTCATCTACTTTTAATGACCAGGTAATCATATTTTGTTCTGCTGGATCTCTTTGTTCTATTTCCATATCAACAAACAAAGGAATGTCTTCTAAGGTTTTAAAAGCATCGTTCAATTGTATTCTTGGAGCAGTACCAAAAGCACCTTGTAACGATTTAATTGGCTTACCAATATAGATGTAAGCAACCAATGATTTTCGCTCTAACTTCGACACTTCTGTTGCCTTAGGAGTCTTGTTTTCTACCTTTAAAGACGTTTCTCTCATTACAGTAGTTACCATAAAGAAAAACAACAACATAAAAACGATATCTGGCAATGAAGCAGTGTTAACTGCAGGTTGTCCTTTTTTGCCTTTTTTTCTAAACTTTGACATTATTCGCTCCCTCCCACTTTTTTAGGTTCTGCTTCAGAAATTCTTTGTGGGTAAAACTTTTTTACCGCTTTCATCTTTTCCTTGTTTGCATCAGAAGCTTTTGATTGTTGTACCAATTCTTGATACGATTTTTGGAATTTTTGCTGTGCAAATTCATTTCTCAATTCATTGTAAGCAGCTACTAATTCATTTTGTACCTTAATGTACATTTCATAAGAAGTACCATTATCATTCTGTAATGAAATAATCTGTTTCGATACAGGAACAAGACCTAACCTAGGTATCTCTGTATCTTTGAACTCTGGCATATTAGGGTTTCCAGGGTCTGATTTAATAAACTCCTTAGCTTTTGCTCTCAATTCCGTTACCTGAATGTATTCTCCTTCTACCAACAATTGATCATTAGCATTTACCAAAATCTCAAAAATATTTCTTTGTTTAATTGGTGGAGGTGGTGTGTACTCATCCAATACAGGTGGCAACTTTCTAATTAACCCAGTATCCGTATCCATGGTAGTTGTTACCAAGAAAAAGATAAGAAGCAAGAAAGCAATATCTGCCATTGACCCGGCATTTATTTCAGATATTTCTCTTTTAGCCATACTGCTTAATTATTTAAACATTTTATTTACTTCAGCGAAAATGATAGATCCTATTGCCACTGCTCCTAATATGTAAAATGCTATTAAGCCAGCTTCCGATTTTTTAGAGGTCGCAGCATCTGCTAACACGTCTCCTTCTACATTTGTATGAACTTCTGTCCCAGACATAAAATAACCAATAGCACAAATAAGGATAAGGACACCTACTCCAATTAGTGCATTTTTTGCACCTTTAGGATTTTGTGCCATTGCTATTATTGGAAAAACTATCGCAGTAATTCCAGCAATCGCTATCAAAATATAGCACCACATAATTAATAAACCTTCGCTTACCACATCAAACATAAACAGTAAACTCAATAGAGCCGAAAGCCCTAATAAAACCATTAATATGATGCTGAATAATTTACTATTATTATCCATAATTCTTATTTATTTGTTAATTCGTTCTTAACCAGCATATCAATTAAAGAAATAGAAGCGTTCTCCATATCATTAACGATGCTATCTACTTTTGCAACAATATAATTATAGAATATCTGTAAAATAATTGCTACGATTAATCCAAATACTGTTGTTAATAATGCTACCTTAATACCAACGGCTACAACTTGTGGAGAGATATCTCCTGCTTCAGCAATCGCATCAAAGGCACCAATCATACCAATTACAGTTCCCATAAACCCAAGCATTGGTGCAAGTGCAATAAATAATGAAATCCAAGAAATCCCTTTCTCTAATAACCCCATTTGAACTCCACCATAAGAAACAACTGATTTTTCAACCATATCAACTCCTTCATGACTTCTATCTAAACCTTGGTAAAAAATACTTGCTACTGGTCCTTTTGTATCTCTACAAACTTCCTTAGCAGCTTCAACACCACCACTATTTAAAGCAGACTCTATGTTGCTTAACAATTTATCAGTATTCGTTGTTGCCATGTTAAGATAAATAATTCTTTCAATAACAATTGCAAGACCTAATATTAAACATACTAATACAATCCCCATAAATCCAGGACCACCTTCAATAAATTTTTGTTTAATAACTTGAGTAAATGACATTTCTTCTGCAGGTGCTTCTGCCACTTCTTCTGCAGGTGCTTCTGCTGCTGCTTTTTCCTCAGCCGCTTTTTTCTCAGCTTCTGCCGCTGCTGCTGCGTCCGCCTCCTCAGTAGAGTCTGCAATTGCTTGCTCTTCTGGAGTTAACTCAGTCTCTTCTTGTGCGTAAGCCGTATTAAAAGCACCGAAGCTTAATAATCCAACAACCGTTAATAATGCAAATAATTTTTTCATAATTTAAATAGTTTGTAATCTAACTGATTTTATTTTTACTTATTGTTTTTTTAATTTTCTATTTGAGGAGAGGTGCTTAATTTAAATTTATCGGTATTTAATTCCCAATATTTAGTAAACAACTCTTGTAAACAGGTCGCTAAGTTATAAAAAAATATTTCAAAGTTTAATTTTTTTTTATAAAGGTTCTGTTAACGGTAAAATCCTTCAAGCAAAGGTTAAATGCCAAATGCTTTTTTTACTTTAGTCACATAATCTAATTCCTCCCATGGGAACAATTTAACTTTTATCTTTTTAGTCTTACCAGATCCATCTGTAAATTGTTTTGTAACTGTTTTTACTTTTCTTCCCATATGACCATAAGATGCAGTTTCGGAATAAATAGGTGTTCTTAATTTAAACCTTGTTTCTATCGCATAAGGTCTCATGTCAAAAAGTTTTTCAATTTTTTTTGCGATTTGCCCATCTGTTAATTTCACTTTAGAGGTACCGTAAGTATCTATAAAAATACCCATTGGTTTTGCTACACCGATAGCATAAGCTACCTGAACTAAAACTTCATCACAAACGCCAGCAGCAACAATGTTTTTTGCAATATGGCGGGTTGCGTATGCAGCAGATCGATCAACTTTACTAGGGTCTTTCCCAGAAAATGCTCCACCACCATGGGCTCCTTTTCCTCCGTAAGTATCTACTATAATTTTTCTTCCCGTCAATCCTGTATCTCCATGTGGTCCACCTATTACAAAAACTCCAGTTGGATTAACATGGTACTTTATTTTATCATTAAAAAGTTTTTGAACACTTTTCGGAAGCTGTTTTTTAACTCTTGGAATTAAAATCTTAATTACATCTTCCTTAATTTTCTTCAACATTTTGCTTTCTGTATCGAAATCATCGTGTTGTGTAGAAACTACAATAGCATCAATTCTAACCGGTTTATTATTATCATCATATTCGATGGTAACCTGCGATTTAGAATCTGGTCTCAAATATTTTACTTTCTTGTTTTCTCGTCTTAAAGCAGCTAATTCTTTTAATAATATGTGGGAAATTTCTAAAGGTAGCGGCATGTAGCTATTTGTTTCGTTAGTTGCATAACCAAACATCATCCCTTGATCTCCTGCCCCTTGATCCTCTTTTTTCTTTCTTTCTACTCCTTGATTGATATCAGGAGACTGCTCATGAATTGCAGAAAATACTCCGCAAGAGTTTCCATCAAACATATATTCACTTTCTGTATAACCAATTTTGTTGATTACATCTCGTGCTATTTTTTGAACATCTAAATACGTTTTTGACTTCACTTCTCCAGCCAACACAACTTGACCAGTAGTTACCAATGTTTCACAAGCTACTTTTGATGTTGGGTCAAAAGCTAAAAAATTATCAATTAATGCATCAGAAATTTGATCGGCAACTTTATCCGGGTGCCCTTCTGAAACTGATTCGGATGTAAATAAATACGACATACTATAAGTTTATTTAAAAAAAAGAATGTGGGCTGAAAGCTATTTTGTCAAAGACATATTTTAGCTTTTTTTCGTGTGGTTGCAAGCAGCCAAATCATTCCACAATTAATTTAGGTTGCCAAAAATCGTAATTTTTTTTAGTTCAGGCAATAGAACTCACAAAAAAAATCCTCGGTTATAAATAACCGAGGACCACTTATTAAAAGAAAACAAATTATTAGTTTGCTTTATAATCCATCTTAATGTTTAACTCAATCTCTTTCGCAATGTTTTTAGAAGGCTTTCCTTTCTCAAAAGCAATTTTATAATCTGCTAAAACAATGTTAAACTTCGAAGTAGCAGTAATCGCCCCTCCTTTTACATTAATTGTACCTTTTTCTTCAATCGTTTTGGTTACACCATGCATGTTTAAGTCTCCTTTTACCAATACACTGTAACTTCCATCTTTACTCAAATCAACTGAGCTTAAATCTGTAATGGTTCCTTTAAACTTTGCCTTAGGAAATTGTTTCGTATCTAAAAACTTTGGGCTGTTAAAATGTTTTTGCATCAATGCTTTTTCAAACTCAAAGCCCTGCATTGGCACTGAAAACACCATCACTCCTGAGGTAGGATCTAATGTACTTGTTACTTTGTAATTGTTGGCCTTTATATCTTCTGCAACCGTGTGTGAAAATATTTTAATATGACCTGTTTTAGTAATTACCTTCGATCCGTCTGGACGAAACGAGGACATCGTTACTAAAAATCCTAATGCAATAATTAATCCTAATTTTTTCATAATCTTTTGTTTTTCGTTTTTAACTTGTTTTAAACTTATACAACAAATATATGGCTCCAATATTCACAAAACTGTCTATACTATGACACTTCCTGTACCGGCTATGTCAAATAAAAGACACTGTGCTATATTAAAGATATAGAGCTTTGTACTACATTTATTTCACTAACCATAAAACAAGAAATCATGAAGAAAAAAATCATAATAGTAATAGCGATAATTATAGTACTTGGTGGAGGGTATGCCGCTTCACAATATTTTATGCCACACAGAGACATTCAAAGCGTAGAAGCATTTGTAGAAATTGATGCTTCACAGTTAGTAGATGAATATTTAGCAGATAACAATGTTGCCAATGAAAAGTACTTAGATGCTGAGGGTGAATCAAAAGTTATCATTATTAATGGCACAATAAAAAGTATTGATACGGATCAAAACAATCAAATTGTGGCTGTATTAAAAAGCAATAATGATGAATTAGGGGTAAGCTGTACATTTACTACAGCATCTCATGAAAATGCTGCCAGCCTAAAGACAGGTGATGTTATTAAAGTAAAAGGCGTAGTTCGTTCTGGGGCAGAATATGATGAAGACTTAGAATTATATGAAGATGCTATAATTGAGAAGTGTGATTTGGTTAAGTAGTTAGTTTTTTAAATACCATTTCTAAACTTTGCGTT
Source organism: Flavobacteriales bacterium (assembly GCA_029262875.1). Classification (GTDB taxonomy): domain Bacteria; phylum Bacteroidota; class Bacteroidia; order Flavobacteriales_E; family Vicingaceae. The sequence goes on along the minus strand of JAJCYO010000167.1, from coordinate 28,376 downwards.
TCTTTCTGCATTGTCAATATTACAATCTCTTGCTGCATCGCAAATTGAAAAATGTTGTTTCTAACGGTATCTTCACTTATTTCAAACAGCCAGACATTGTCAGTTGAGTTTTTCACTTGATTAACCCCTTCAATTTTTTGCAGCTGTTTAAGTTCTACTTTCTTATCGAATTCAACTGTTAAAACAATTTGATTTTTTTGTTGCTTTTGTAGCTCTTGGGTTTTATCATTGGCCACAATTTTACCTTGATTAACTATAATCGTCTTGTCGCATATTGCTTCTACCTCTTGCATAATATGAGTAGAAAGCATGATGGTTTTTTCTTTTCCAATATTTTTAATTAATCCTCTGATTTCTTCTAATTGGTTAGGATCTAATCCTGTTGTTGGTTCATCCAAAATGAGCACTTTAGGGTCATGAATCATTGCCTGAGCTAAGCCTACTCTTTGCCGATATCCTTTAGACAATGCCCCTATTTTTTTATTTTGTTCTATCCCCAATCCAACAATATCAATCATTTCTTTCACCCTCTCTTTTCGATTGTCAATTTTATATACCCCTCCAACAAAATCTAAATATTCTTTCACGTACATGTCTAAATATAATGGGTTATGCTCTGGTAAATAGCCTACTTGTTTTTTAACATCAATAGGGCTCTCAATTACATCATAACCACACACACTAACACTTCCTGAGGTTTGAGGGATAAAGCATGTGATAATTTTCATCATAGTTGATTTTCCAGCACCATTTGGCCCTAAAAATCCTACGATATGACCTGGCTCAATTGAAAACGAAACATCATCCAATGCTTTCTGTGTTCCATAAATCTTCGTAACGTTTTTTACTTCTATCGACATATTTTTTAAAACTATTGAATTGACGAAGATACTCAAATAATAATTTTATTTTTGATTTAATTATATGAAAGGTATTGTTATAAAATCTACTGGTAGTTGGTACTCTGTTCGTTTAGATAATGGTGAGCAAATAGAAGCGCGTATTAAAGGGAAATTTCGATTAAAAGGAATACGAACCACCAACCCAATTGCCGTTGGAGATAATGTTAAACTTTCTGAAGAAGAAGATGGAACCGCTGTCATTAATGAGATTGAAAAACGCAAAAATTACATTATTCGCAAATCCATTAACCTATCTAAAAAATCTCATATTCTTGCTGCAAACATTGATCAAGCCATATTGATCGTTACTATTTCACAACCCAAAACCTATACTGCCTTTATTGATCGGTTTTTGGTTACGGCCGAAGCTTACCATATCCCCACAATTATTGTTTTCAATAAAATAGATATCTATACTAAGGAGGAAAAAGAAGAACTCTCCTTTTTAAAAACCAGTTATGAAAAGATTGGGTACAAATGTTTAGAGGTTTCTGCAACTGAAAAAACTAATTTAAATGATGTAATTGGTGTTATGGAAAATAAAGTTTCCATGATTTCTGGTCATTCGGGAGTTGGAAAAACTACGCTATTAAATATGATAGAGCCAACCCTTAATTTAAAAACAAGTGAAATTTCGGAAATGCACAAAGCTGGAAAACATACCACCACTTTTGCTGAAATGTTTGAACTTTCTTTTGGTGGGTATATCATAGATACTCCTGGGATAAAAGCATTTGGATTAATCGAATTTAAAAAAGAAGAGCTTTCTCATTACTTTTTAGAAATGAGACAACGCCTCAAAAACTGCCACTTTAATAACTGCCTTCATATTAATGAGCCTAAATGTGCGATTAAAGATGCTGTTGCTGAGGGTAAGATAACTGAGTTTAGATACCTCAACTACTTAGGAATGTATAACGATGACGAAGATGAAAATTACAGGGGGTTAGGCTATTAATTATGAGAGTTGTTATACAAAGGGTAAGCGAAGCTTCTGTTACTATTAATAATCAAATTAAAAGTAAAATTGACAAGGGCTTACTAATTTTATTAGGCATTGAGGAAGAAGATTCCAAAGAAGATATTGAATGGCTTTCTGGAAAAATTGCTCGTTTACGCATTTTTGGTGATGAGAATGGAGCAATGAACCTTTCTGTAAAAAATATAGATGGTGAAATAATTGTAGTCAGCCAATTTACTTTACACGCTAATACCAAAAAAGGAAACAGACCTTCATTTATTAATGCAGCAAAACCTGAAATTGCTATTCCTTTATATGAGCAATTTATAATTCAACTCCAAAAAGATTTAGGTAAAAAAATACAAACCGGAGAATTTGGGGCAATGATGCAAATCAGCCTTACAAATGATGGGCCAGTGACTATAATCATTGATTCGAAAAACAGAGAATAACCTTAATAATTATAGCCTCCAACATTTTCTTCAAGACGAACACCCAAGCTTAATACAATTCTATTTACAAAATTGAAATAAGCAATTACTAAGGTTGCATCCAGTATCGCCCTATCAGTTAGCCCTTCTTCTTTTAACGGTTTGATATAGGATAATTCTGTTTCATTTCCTGGGTTTTTAGTTAATTCCCATGCATAATCACAAAGTAGCTTATCGATAGAAGCCAAATCTAAACTCGTATAATCGGTTCTTAATTGTTTTATTTTTTCATCATCTTTCCAGTAATGATTAACTGCTTCTGCGTGATGCACCTGACAGTACTCACAACTATTCGCTTTCGAAACAATTACAGCAATCATTTCTCTCTGAACTCTTTTTAATGGTGATTGTCCAAACATTATGGTCATGTATAAATCCATATGATTTACAATCGTCTCTGGATTTAAGCTCTGGATTTTATGAACCTCTGCTATCTTCCCTCTTTTTGAGATAAGCTCATCATAAATTTCTTTGAGCCTTCCCTCTGCTCTTTCTTCTTGTATTACTTCTATATATGCCATTTATTTTCTTGTTTTCTGTTCAATCGATTAGCAACACCCTCCTCCATCATAGAAATAGGTAGACTCTGATATATAGATGTCGTTCGTAGTTAAGTTTTGTAATGCCAGTGCCGTCTTATCACAAACTGCCAATGGCATATTTTGTAATAATGTATGGCCTTTTTTATCATCAAAAAACATTTCATTTCCTATGTAAATGGCCGTCTTTCCAGTAAATATACATGGCCCGTCTTCTGGCATCGGATCTTTAATCGCACAAACTTCTACGCTCTCAATGATAATTGTCTCTCCTGTATCGTAGTGGTTTGGTGATAAAATTCGATAAGGTCTTTTGGCCCTTATTTCAACCGTTCCGAAACCAGCATCTGTTATCATTTTTATGTATTCATTTAAAGGTAGTGCTCCACTTAAACATAACGCCCGAAGTTTATCATCATTCAATAATGCTTCCGGCATTTTATTTTCACAAACAGGATCAGACAGCACTAACCTCCCATTCGGTTTTAAAACTCTATACATTTCATCTAAAGCAAGCTTCAAATCATCTTTTGTGAAAATATTAAATAAACAATTTTGCGCGGCAACATCAATGCTCTGATCTTCTACTGGCAAGTTTAATGCATCTCCTTTTTTTAACTTAACAAAATCTGATTCAAACCATGGATTTAGATTTTCTGCTTCTACAAAATTTTTGCGTGATGCGGTTAGCATTTCATCAACGACATCAATCCCAATTACACCATCTTTCTGCCTACTGAAATAAGCAAACTGTAACAACTCCATTCCACCACCAACTCCAACGTATAGTATTTTTGGGTTATTAATTAAATCTCTTGGGTTTACAGTACTCCCACAACCATAATTCATCTCCAACATGATTTTTGGAATCTCTAATTCCGGTAATTGCCATACTGGAGTGGTTGTACAACAAAGTCCTACATCAGGTTTCTCAGCTGCTTCTTTGTAAACATTTTTGGTTGTTTCTAAATACCCTTTCATCCTGCTCTTTTCGTTTAAAAAACAATAATACGGCTCTAATATAAAGAAGAATGTCTTATTCCTTACATAAAAGGTAAATTGAGCAATAATCTGGTATAAATCTACTGATTAATCGATTAACGTGAGTGATCCTTTCTTGACGATTCCATTAATCTCAATGATATAAAAATAGGTCCCTTCTGGCACCCTTGTTCCTGCCGTTGTTCTTCCATCCCAACCACTATTTTGTCCATAAGAATCATAAACCTTTATTCCCCAGCGACTAAACACTTTTATATCTGTACAGTTCCCCACGCCATCTGGAAGGTCTATTTTGAACAAATCATTTAGTCCATCTCTATTTGGAGTTAAAACTGTAGGAGGCGTTAAATTAAAATAATCTTCAAAATTATCTGTACTTATCAAATAGTTGCTTGTGTCAGTGCACAACCCTAAACTATATGCCGTTAAAATAATCGTTGCAGAAGAGCCATAAGCAAAAATATGAGTTGGATGAATTTCCGTTGATTGATCCCCATCTCCAAAGTTCCATAGATAGGATGAAGCTCCTATACTCAAGTTTGTAAAATCTGCAGAAATACCTTCACAAGAAGGAGTTGTCTCCAATGTAAAATTTGCTGTTGGTTTAGGCTCTGCCGTGACTAATATAGAGGTTGTATCAATACACCCATTAGTATCTGTAATGGTTACAAAATATGTGATTGTAACTTGTGTCGTTGTAATAGGGTTAAAAATCGCTGTATTAGACAAGTCTGTTGGAGGTGACCATAAGTATGTTGACCCTGAAGGAGCGTTAACAGAAAGTTGTAAAGCTTCTCCAATACAAATAATAGTGTCTGTTAAATCAGTCACATTCAATTGATTAACAGTAACAGTTATACTATCCACATTTGAACATCCCATAGCATCTATCCCCGTTACAATGTAAGTAGTTGTTCCATTTGGAAATGCTAAAGGGTTAAATATTGTGGAATCCGAAAGGCTTATTCCTGGCGTCCATGCGTAAGAAATAGCTCCCGTAGCAGTCAATTGAACGGAGTCCCCAAAGCATATACTGGTTGCTGCTCCTGCTGAAATAATTGGCAATGCATTTACATTTACCATAACTGAATCAAATGCTGAACATCCATTGATGTCTATTCCGGATACAATAAATTGTGTTGTATCATTCGGGAATCCAATAGGATTTGAAATAGTAGAGTCATTTAACAGTCCCCCAGGCTCCCATATATAGCTTATCCCCCCTATGGCATTCAATTGAACCGAATCCCCTATACAAATATCTATGTCTAACCCAGCATTTATTGCCGGAGGAGGATTTACCGTAATGGTTATTGAATCAATTGCCGTACAAGTGTCGTTAGTCGCAACAACAAAATAGGTTGTTGTTACTGTTGGAAATGCTATTGGATTTGATAGGGTTGGATTATTTAGAGTTGCTACTGGAAACCATGAATAAGTAGTTCCATTTGGTGAAGTAGGGCTCCCACCTAATAATGTTGAGTCTCCTGAACAAATTGTGGTATCTGTCCCTGGGTCTATAGGTACATCATCATTAACTGTAACTAAAATACTATCGTTACTTGAACACCCATTCGCATCAAAACCAGTAACAATATAGTTCGTTGGCGTTAATGGGCCTGCCATCGGGTTAGCAATTGTTGTATCATTTAACCCTATAGATGGTGTCCATAAATAACTTGTTCCGCCAGCAGCATTTAATTGAATGCTATCGCCTGTACACAACCATAAGTCTGGTCCTGCATTAATTACTGGTAATGGGTTAATTGTTACATTAACACTTGCTGTATCAACACAATTATTTCCATCAATTACTGTGACTAAATAAGTTGTATTAGTACTTGGACAAGCTACTGGGTTAAATATTGTTGCGTTAGAAAGTGTCCCTACTGGCGTCCATGAATATCCTGTTCCCCCGGTAGCATTTAATTGGGCACAATCTCCTATGCAAATCGATGTATCATTACTTGTTGTAATTGTTGGTAAAGTATTTACCGTAACTAAAACACTATCTAAATTAACACATCCGTTCGAATCAGTTACTGCTACAATGTATTCTGTAGTAATAACTGGTGTAGCAGTAGGGTTGGGTAGCGTATTATTATTTAATGTTCCTGCTGGCGTCCATGCATAAGTTGCACTGAGTGGACCTGTTGGATTACCCCCAATGGTTAATGTTTCTCCTATGCATATTGAAGTGTCATTTCCTGCATCAACAGTTGGTAAAGGGTTAATTGTAACTGTTGTTACATCAAAATCCGTACATCCATTGGTGTCAGTAACGGTTACCGTATAGGTTGTTGTCACCAATGGCGAAGCTGTAGGGTTGGCCAAAGCTGGATTATTTAATGTGCCTGCTGGGGTCCATGCATAAGTTGCTCCAGTTGGGCCTGTCGGTGTGCCTCCAATAACAACAGAGCCAACGACACAAATTCCTTGGTCAGTTCCCGCATCAACAACCGGTAAAGGGTTAATCGAAATTGTAACTGTATCACTGCTACTACATCCATTGGCATCTATCCCTGTAACAATATATGTTGTTGTTGTTAATGGGCATGCTATTGGGTTCGCTATGGTATCGTTTGAAAGCCCTGTGTTTGGTGTCCATAAATAATTTGTCCCTCCCGTAGTGTTCAGCTGCACACAAACACCATCACAAACAGCTGTATCATTATTTGTCGTAATTACTGGTATTGGGTTTATAGTAACAGTCAAACTATCTTGGCTCAAACAAGCTGGGGAATTATTTACATTAACATAATAAGTTGTTGTAGTTGTTGGGCAAGCTACTGGATTTGCAACAGTAGAATCTGATAATGTTCCTCCAGATGACCATAAATAAGAGACCCCTCCTGAAGCTGAAATTTGTACGCACGTGCCTGAGCAAATAGCTGTATCCCCACTTACTACAATTATTGGTAACGTATCAACAGTTACAATTATTGAATCTAATCCTGTACAACCCAAAGCATCTGTTATCGTTGCAACATAGGTTGTCGTTATTATTGGATTCGCTATTGGGTTTGCTACTGTTGTATCAGATAATCCAGTAGAAGGGCTCCATAAATAAGTAATTCCTCCTGAGGCGTTTAGTTGGGTTGTATCTCCTAAACAAATAGCTGTATCTGGGCCTGCATTAATAGCTGCAGATCCAACAGAAACGGTTACAGTATCATTTGTAATGCACGTTCCATTATCGACAGCAACAATGTAATTTGTAGTTGAGCTTGGCCAAACAAATGGATTAGCTATTGCGTTGTTGTTTATGTTTATTCCTGGGCTCCATAAAAAAGTTGTTCCAAGTGGCCCTGTTGGACTTCCTCCTACAAAGACCGTATCACCCAAGCATATATTAGTGTCAATTCCTGCATCAGCAACAGGGGCAGCTAATATTGTTATGGCAGTATCAATTGATGCCGAAGGACATCCGCAGGCACTTATTCCAATTACAGAGACCGTTCCTGCACCAACAGTTGGCCAGTTTACATTTATAGATCCAGACCCTTGTCCTGACACCAATGATCCATTGGTAACTGTCCAAGTGTAGGTATAGCCTGAAACCGTATCAACAGAATAAATTCCATTGGTGTTTTGGCAAACCAAAGGTGGTCCTGTTATCGAGTCTGGAGGGTCTGGAGGGTTCACGGTAACTTCATATACAATATTGGTAGTTTTAGGGGGGCACCCATTGTCAATAGTTGATACTGTAAATAAATATGGTAAAGCTTGTGCTGTTCCACATGATGTTTGCCAATTGAAATTTGCTGTAACCGTTGAATCTCCCACAACAAGTGAATCTATCGTTGCTGCTGGATTAACAAAAGAGGTATCGAAAACTTGGCCTGATGTTGTTAAGGTTAGACTGTCTCCATTTGGATCTTCAAAAATTATTGGGAATGATAATGTATCACATTCTTCTAGAGTATATTGTGTTATTCCGCTTCCTCCAGTTGGAGATAAGTTTGGAGGAGGGTTTGGAGGGCAAGTTATTACTACTATTTGAATGTCTCTTCTTGTAATTCCTATTAAATTCCCATTCCTAAATTCTCTTATTTCTACTGCCACAACATAATCACCAACCAGAGGTGCCATATATTGTGTCAGTCCAGTTGTACCATTTATAAATGCATAACCACTTGGCCCGAATGGATTGTTTTGATCGTAGGTAACGTTTAACCAATTTACTGTTGGGATTGGCCAAGGCAATGATGGGTTTGGGAGAGGTGGAGCAGGGTTTCCTGAATTGCCAAACCCACGATAAGGGTCCGCAAAAGAAAACAATAATAAGTCTCCATCAGGGTCTGTAGCTGTGTTTAAAATTGAAGCGGTATCGTTCACACACAAAAAAGGAACTGGGACATCTGAAAAAACAGGGGAACTATTGTTTACTAAAGTTGGAGCAATATAAGCATGGAATGCTAACCCCTGATTTCCTGGGTTGTTTAAATTAATAACAGACCCTGTTCTACAGCAACGATCATAAAATAAATGGTATCCTTGAAATGACATTGGTAAATCTACTTCTATTTCATATGTTGCCTGATACAAACAAACAGCCTGGCCAATTAAACAGCCATTCGTTGGAACGGGAACAATTGAGCTACTATCGATTAGAGGTAATGTGGCAACCATTGTCAAGGGTAAATTTCCAGCGGGAATAGCAGTTCCTTCATAAATTCCAACATCCAATGTAGGCTCAGGAAACCCATTTAACCAAAACGGTGAATTACAATCTAAAAATGTTTGAAATGTGATCAAGTAATTAAAATTTCCATCTCCATCTGTATCACCTAAATATGTATAAGCCAAATTTCCTCCAACCAAATGGGTAGCGAATAAATTGCTTCCCATGATGAAAAATATAAATAGATATACTATTCGTTTTAGCATTTTTATTGAATGTTTATTTTTTTAGTTATTACCCCTTCATCATTTATTAGATTCAAAAAGTATAGTCCTTTTGGGAAGGAAGAAACATTAATCTCAACTATTGCATTATTATTCCTAATAATGTCTTGGAAAACGATTTGCCCAAAAGCATTATATAGTTTGATTTCTTCAATATCCAATTCCGCAGTGGTTTTAGACTTAATTTTTAGGGTCTCATTAGCTGGGTTAGGGTAAACAATAAAATTGTCAGAATAATTCTCATTTTCATTAATTCCAACTGTACATGACCAAACCAACTCAAAGCCAGGATCAGTAGCAAAATTATCTGTTTTTTGTCTAATTGTTATACTTCCTCCTGTAGAATTAACCGAAGTTGGAAATGCGTTGCCAACATAAAAAACAATCAAAGGGCTCAATATGGAAGGTCCGTCATATATGAATAAGGTATCTCCTGGATTACTCGCAACAAAATCGAAAAATAGAAAGCTTAAATTAATCTGTGTCGCTCCTATTGGCTGGATAACCACAACTCCGTCTGTATTATTAGCATAATTCGCGTTTCCACCATTGTCTCGTAAAGTTCCCACACAAGCCGTATAAGTATCCACTCCATTAGCAGGCATATTAATATTCGAGCAATTGATGTCTATGTAATTTAAAAACGCTACTGAGTCTTGTCCGAAGGCATTTGTCGTCACCAAACTAACGGTGTGGAACCCTGTATTCGAATAAAAATGACAAGGGTTTTGTAAATTACTTGTAGTCCCATCACCAAAATACCATAACCAACTTGAAGGCGTCCCATTTGAAAGGTCGGTAAAGCAAATTGAATCCGAACAAGTTGTTGTTGTAGATGCGATAAAGTTACTCACGGGAGGGGAAGTATTAGGTTGTATAATCACCCCATAATCTTCCGTTTGCCCAAAATCATTGGCATCACAAGCTGATTGCGCTACACCAACAACATCAGAAGAAACCCTCATTCTTAAAGGTGTATTTAAAACCGCTCCCCCTGGAATTATAACGTTTAGTGTTGGGTTAAATGCACTTTGTACATCCATTATCAGTTCATTTGTATTATTAAAAGCGCCATCATTATTAAAATCAATCCATACCCTTGTATCCTGTGGATTACTAATTCCAGTTGTAATGGTAAGTGTATAATTGTTTCCTTCCGTTATTGTTGTTGAATTGGCACAAGAAAAATCTTGATACCCTTCAACCCCATCTATGGTTAAATTACTTATCGTGTTAAAATCCACTTGATAAATTCCATATCCACAACAATATGCAGAAGTAATAGGAGAACAAGTTGCGGGGATAACTTGGCCAACAGTGTTAACCGTAATATAGTTTACAATCGAATCAATATTTCCTCCGTTCGCATTTGTTACTGTTAATGTAACTGTGTAAACTCCATCAGCGGCATAAGTGTGACAAGGGTTTTGTTGGAATGAAGTATTTCCATCTCCAAAATTCCACAACCACCCTGTAGGAACATTCAACGACTGATCTGTAAAACAAACATTTCCATCACAGGTAGTCGTTGGAGATGCAATAAAAACTGGTGTTGGAGGATTGGGATTCGAATTAATGATTATCGAATAGTCTTCAGCCTGACCAAAATCTAAATCAGTACAAGGGGTAGGTGCCGCACTAAAATCGAAATCACTCGAAACTCTTAACCTCAATGGTGTGTTTAATGTTGCACCAGCAGGAATAGTCACATTTCCCGAGGTATTCATTTGTGAAGAAGCTGTAAAAACCCTTTCGGTAACATCATTTAAGATTCCATCATTGTTAAAGTCTATCCAAGCTGCATAATTTTGTGTAGATGAAGCTGTAGTTTGAATTGACAATAAATAGGTTTGCCCCTCAAGAACTGTTGTTTGTACACAGGTAGAGTCAGTGTACCCATCAATGCCATCATTTGTGCTGTTATTAATGGTATTAAACGTAACATTGGTTATACCAAAACCACAACAGTATGTTAGTGTATTTGGCGTACAAGAAGCTGGTACCGGAGTTGGCCCACAAGCTTTTACATTTTTCTCGACAAACAATAGAAGTGAAAACAACACCATCAGTTTTATTGTTCTATTCATAAGTTTCAGTTGATTTAAGTCTACAATTTAGGACATTTCAGATTGATATACAACTCAAAGTCCTTTCCGTTTTATTAGCGGTACGTTATTTCTAATGAATGGTTACTTTTACGTCTATCGATTTTAATCATATGGCACTTATAAAAACACTTTTAGGAAAAACACCAAAACTTGGCAAGAACTGTTTTTTAACTGAAAATGCTACCGTAGTTGGTGACGTTATAATGGGAAATGATTGTAGTGTTTGGTTTAATGCTGTAATTAGAGGTGATGTCCATTACATTAAAATTGGTAACAAAGTAAATGTTCAAGATGGTGCAATTATTCATGCTACCTATAAAAAATCTCCAACCAATATTGGCAATAATGTTTCTATCGGACATAATGCTATGGTGCATGGTTGTACAGTTAAGGACAATGTTTTAATCGGCATGGGTGCAATTGTAATGGATGATGTTGTTATTGAAAGTAATTCTATTATTGCCGCTGGTGCAATTGTAACAAAAGGAACTCATGTAGAAAGCGGCTGTGTATATGCCGGTACTCCTGCCAAAAAAATTAAGGAAGTTGACACTAATTTATTGGAAGGAGAAATAAACCGAATTGCTGAAAGCTACCTTATGTATTCAGGTTGGTACAAAAACTAACTTCTTCTGATTTTCTCCTCAATTTTTGAGGTAGAATATCCTTCAACAAATTGTATCACCTCAACTTTTCCTCCATTACTTTTAACTGTATCAGACCCTACAATGTATTGTTTATCTGAGCTATCCATGGCAGAAGCATCATAGTCCCCTCCTTTAATTAATACATCGGGAATAATTTCAGAAATAAGGCTTTTAGGTGTACCGTCATCAAAAATAACAACCGCATCAACAAAAGCTAAAGCTGCAATAATTAATGCTCTTGAATTTTCATCCTGTAAAGGTCTACTATCTCCTTTATTCAACGTTCTAACTGAAGCATCAGCATTGACTGCAACAATAAATCTATCACCAAAATCTGCTGCTTGCGCCAAGTACTCTATATGTCCACGGTGCAAAAGGTCAAAAACACCATTAGTGAAAACTATTTTTTGGTCTTGAGATTTCCAGTTATCTATTTTTTCTAAAAGCTGTTTTTTAACAACGACTTTATCCGTTATTGTTTCCAAATTATCCATTATCTTGAGATGATTTATTGCTTATAAATGGTAAAATGAAAAGTGATATTAGTCCCGCAAGAACAGTAAATATTGTTAATGCAGTCCATGCCAACATACTAAATGACCCAGCATTTTCTATTGCATATAAATTGGTTAATACTGCTGAAACCATTAGTGGGTATAATCCAATTCCACCAGGTGTTGCAGAAATAGCAATTGCCCCTACAACAAAAGCCGCAAATACAGCATTAATGCTCAGGTTTGCAGTTTCTGGTAAGGTAAATGAACAAACCCAAATCATACTCACATAACAAAGCCATATGAATAGGGTATGTGCAATGTATGCTCCTCTTTGTTTTAATTTGAAGATTGTTTTCACCCCCTCCAGTATTCCTTTGATTAAATTAATTACTCTTTCTTTTAGTACAGGTATTTTAAGAATCACTACACCAATTAACAACAGTCCACCTCCAGCAGCAAAATAAATCCAGGTTGGAAAGTTAGTATCTGACTTTCCAGTATCTTTTATTTGATTAAATGCTTCTAAATCTGACTGTAAATAAACTGTAGCTGCTAAAACTATTCCCAGCATAAGCATATCGATAATACGTTCAACAATAATGGTCCCAAAAACTTTTTCAAAAGCTGCTCCTTGCTGAAATTTAGCATAATACCCAGCACGCGCGACTTCTCCAGATCGAGGAATGGTCAAATTAATTAAGTAACCAATCATTACGCTGTGATACATTTTCCAAAACTTAGGCTTATGACCTAATGGTTCCAACATGTATTTCCACCTATATGCCCTGCTCATATGGCTCAATAGCATAATAATTATCGCGTAGAAAATAAAAGTGTAATCTGCCTGAACAAATGCCGTTTTTAAATTTTGTAGCTCAGAATCTTCTAATCTGGAAATGAAAAACCATGTAAGGTATAAGCCTATTCCTAAAGGGATAATAATTTTTAGGGCTGCTATTAAGGGTTTTTTCAAATCGATTGTTTAGTCGCGACTAAATTAGTTAATAATTGTCATATTATCTATGAGCCTAACTCCACTTATATTAACTGCGGCAAATGCAATATAGGTTATTGCATCACCCCAATTTGTTATAGGTTTAAGCGTAGACTCGTCCGCGATTTCAAAATACTCCGGTTCAAACAATCTGTTTTTAGACATCTCAGTTAAAAAGTGCTGTTTTAGCTCTGAAACTGAGTGTGTCCGTTTGTGCTGACTGATAAACGTTAATGTTTTATTTATTTCACCTGCCGCTTCTTTTTCTTTTTCAGATAATCGTTCATTTCTTGAACTCATTGCCAACCCATTCTTTTCCCTATAAATAGAACACCCTACAATTTTAACTGATGAGTTTATCTCTTTTGCTAAAGCTTTAATTACTGCCAGTTGCTGGTAATCCTTTTCACCAAAATAAGCTCGCGTTGGATTCAAAATTTCAAAAAATCGTTCTATAACGATAGCTACCCCATTAAAATGCCCAGGACGGTGTTTGGCTTCCATTACCTCTGATAACACTCCAAAATTAAACTCTTTCTCAACTTTTTCTGGATACATTTCCTCAACACTGGGAATAAAAACAACATCACAATTAGCTTCTCGTAGCTTTTCAGTGTCTTTTTCTGTGTTTCTGGGATATTTAGCTAAATCTTCCGCTTTATTAAACTGTTCAGGGTTTACAAAAATACTGCAAACCGTAAGGTCGTTTTCAGCCTTTGATTTTTCAATCAAAGAAATATGTGCCTGATGTAAAGCCCCCATTGTTGCAACAAAACCAACACTTTTAGTGTTAAACTTTGTTAAATAATCTTGTACTTCACTTACTTTGTTGAATATTTGCATCCTGTAAATTGAAATTCAAATTTTCGCAAAATAAATAATTTATTTGCAGATAAACTCTACTTAATAGTGTGAATCGTGCCGATAAACTTGACAAACACCTAAAAATAGAGTATCTTTGCAACAAAATTTACAGGCAGGATTATGAAAAAGAAGAAGATATTATTTATTTCCCAAGAAATTACTCCGTACTTAGAAGAAAATGAATTAGGTCATTTCGGAAGGTACTTACCACAAGGCATCCAAGAAAGTGGAAAAGAGATTAGAACTTTTATGCCAAAATTTGGATGCATTAACGAACGAAGAAATCAATTGCATGAAGTAATTAGATTGTCTGGCATGAACTTAATCATTAATGAGAATGATCATCCGTTAATCATCAAAGTTGGTTCAATTCAAGCAGCAAGAATGCAAGTTTATTTTATTGATAGTGAAGATTTCTTTCAAAGAAAAGCTGTCTTTCACGATAAAGACAATGGTAAGTTCTTTAAGGATAATGATGAAAGAGCTATCTTTTTCACAAGAGGGGTATTAGAAACTGTGAAGAAATTAGGCTGGGTTCCAGACATTATTCACTGTCATGGATGGATGACTAGTTTAGTTCCTTTATACATTAAAAATTCTTACAAAAAAGAGCCAATTTTTGAAAATTCGAAAGTGATTTTCTCATTATACAATAATGATTTTAAACCAGCGTTAAACAAGAACTTTGCTAAAAAGGCAATGATGGATGATATTTCTGAAGAAGCTATAGCAGATTATGCAGACACTTCATTTGTTGGATTAAACAAGGCTGCCATGAATGCTTCTGATGCTGTTATTAAGGCAAGTGAGACTATTAATCCTGAGTTAGAAGATTATTTCAATGGTATTGATAAACCAAAATTAGGACATCAATCACCAGAAGATTATATTGAAGCTTACTCTAATTTTTACGATGAGATTTTAGAGTCTTCTGAAGTATTACAAGACTAAAAATAACAGGCAATGCCTGAAAATAATTATTGAGCAGATGAATATAACATCTAATTTTATACTGCGGAAAGCCTTATTTCTTTCCGCAATCTTTTTTTTAACCTTTGTGTTTTCTTGTAAAAAAGACGGAAAACTTACTCCAGATTTTGAAAACAGTAATTTATCAATAAATTTTACTGATACTTTTTCTGTTAACACAATGGTTGTTCAAGAAGACTCTTTAAGAACAGATTTATCCAATACTAATTTATTAGGGCTTTATAACGATCCTATCTTTGGTCCTGCTTCTTCATCAATTTATACACAAGTGCTTTTAACTGGTGTTAGTGTAGATTTTGGTGTTGCACCAGTATTAGATTCAATTGTTTTATCCCTTGACTATTTAGGTTTTTATGGAGACGGATTCCCGATGACGGTAGAGGTCTATAAACTAACAGATTCTTTAGACCCTAATACAGATTACTACTCTAACTCTTCTGTTGCAAGAGAATCAATCCCTTTAGCGTCTACCACTTTCACTCCTAACCTTGGGAGCGACCTGAGTATAACGTTGGACACTGCTTTAGGAAATGCTATACTAAATAATGCCCCTTATGCTGATAATACTGCATTAGAGTCAGTTTTTAAAGGGCTGTACATTACTGTTAAAGATTCTGTAACTGGAGCAATAATAGGAAAGAAAAGAGGTTCAATAGCTTATTTTGATTTAAACTCTGCTAATTCAACTGTCTCCTTGTTTTACCATTATAATGTTTTACCAAAAAATTCATCGAAGTATGACTTTTCTATAAACTCGGAAGGAGTTAAATTTTCCCATTTTGAGCACAATTATACTGGAACAGATATAGAGGCTCATATAAATGCACTCCCAACAAAAGATACTACTGTTACTTATGTTTCCACCATGTCTGGTGTTAAAACCAAAATAGAAATTCCTAACATCAAAGATTTAGTAAATGATGGTACGGTGAGTATTAATAAAGCTGAATTAATTTTTACACTGGAAAATGGTACTGAAGTTAATTTGGGTGATGCGTTATCAACATTATCTCTGGTTGGTATAGATGCTACAGGAAGTGCAGTGTTTTTGCCAGATTTTTTCGAAGGGGAAGAGCATTATGGGGGTGTTTTGGTTGATGAAGGGTCTTTTAAAACCTACACTTTTAATATCTCCAGACATATCCATCAGTTGGTTTATAACACAACAACCGATTATGGCATGTATTTAATTGCAAATGGGTCCACAACTATAGCAAACAGGTCTGTACTTGGCTCTGAAAATAGCCCCACATTTAAAATCAAACTTGAAATCACCTATTCTAAACTTTAACTTATGTGTGGAATTGTAGCTTATGTTGGGGATAAGGAAGCCTATCCTATTTTAATAAAAGGATTAAAACGATTAGAATATAGAGGTTATGATAGCTCTGGTGTTGCACTTATTAATGATGGAGCTATTAACTTATATAAAAAACAAGGTAAGGTTGCTGAATTAGAAAGTTTTACTGAAGGAAAAAACATCATAAGTAATATTGGCATT
Organism: Flavobacteriales bacterium; assembly: GCA_029262875.1. Classification (GTDB taxonomy): domain Bacteria; phylum Bacteroidota; class Bacteroidia; order Flavobacteriales_E; family Vicingaceae. The sequence continues at coordinate 11,972 of JAJCYO010000167.1, read as the reverse complement.
GGGCATACGAGGTGGGCTACACATGGTGCTCCAAATGATGAAAATGCTCACCCTCACTATTCAAAATCCAAAAATTTAGCTATAATTCATAATGGTATAATTGAGAATTATGCCAGTTTAAAAAAAGAATTAATACAAAGAGGACACGAATTTTCAAGTGACACAGATACTGAAGTATTAATTCATCTAATTGAGGACATTCAATACAATGCTAAGGTTGATTTGGTTGAAGCAGTTCGTATAGCTCTAAATGAAGTGATCGGAGCTTATGCGATTGTAATTATATCAAGCGAACAACCTGATGTAATGATTGCTGCTAAAAAAAGTAGTCCGTTGGTAATCGGTATTGGGACCGATGGAGAATACTTTGTAGCATCAGATGCTACTCCAATTGTAGAATACACTAAAAATGTAGTGTATTTGGACGATGAACAAATTGGTGTTATTCAAAAAGGAGAAAAATTAAGGTTAATTGATATTAAAAATCAAGAAATCACCCCGTACATCCAAGAATTAGAAGTGCATTTAGAAGCCATTGAAAAAGGTGGGTATGAACACTTTATGCTTAAAGAAATATATGAACAGCCCATTTCTATTAAAAACAGTATGAGGGGAAGAATAAATGTTGATAAAGGCATTGTTTCTTTAGGTGGAATTAGAGATTATGAGCAAAAAATAATAAACGCAGAAAGAATTATTATTGTTGCTTGCGGTACCTCATGGCATGCTGGATTAGTGGGAGAATATTTATTTGAAGATTTAACAAGAATTCCTGTCGAAGTTGAGTACGCGTCTGAGTTTAGATATAGAAACCCTATTATAAATGAAAATGATGTCGTTATTGCAATTTCTCAATCTGGAGAAACTGCTGACACTTTAGCTGCAATTAAATTAGCAAAAGATAAGGGTGCAACCATTATTGGAATCTGTAATGTTGTTGGATCGACTATTTCTAGAGAAACACATTGTGGTTCATATACACACGCGGGACCTGAAATCGGTGTTGCTTCAACAAAAGCATTTACAGCTCAAGTAACAGTTCTTTCGCTAATGGCATTATCAATCGCCCATAAAAAAGGTTCTATTTCAGATTCTAAATTCAGGTTATTGTTAGCTGAGTTAGATGCTATTCCAAGTAAGGTTAAGCGTATGTTAGAGTCTGACGAACAAGTAACCTATATCTCTGAATTATTTAAGGATGCGACTAACTTTTTATATTTGGGAAGAGGATACAATTTCCCTGTTGCATTGGAAGGAGCATTAAAGCTAAAAGAAATTTCATACATACATGCAGAAGGCTATCCTGCAGCAGAAATGAAACATGGCCCAATTGCATTAATTGATGAAGAAATGCCAATTGTGGTTATTGCCACCAAACATGGTAATTACGAAAAAGTTGTAAGTAATATAGAAGAAGTTAAGGCTCGAAGTGGTAAAATTATTGCCATTGTTACTGAAGGTGACACAGAAGTTAAAGCTATTGCTGATCATGTTTTAGAGATTCCTGCAACAGAAGACTCTTTAAGTCCATTGCTAACCTCAATTCCTTTACAATTACTTTCTTATCATATTGCCGTAATGAGAGGTTGTAATGTTGATCAACCGAGGAATTTAGCAAAATCTGTAACAGTAGAGTAATTCTATTTCCCCCACATAATTACTTGAGATTTATGCTCATACCTTGATAAATCCTTGGTAAAAATAATATGAACTAAATCTATTAATGGAAGTATTCCTAACCCACCAAAAGTAATAGAGTAAAGAATTGGTGTTCTGTGATGTGTTCCAAAATAAATTCGATGACCCCCAAATAATCCTGTTAAAAGAGTGAAAACAATTGCTTTGCCTCTTTTAAACTTAACAATTCTTGTTGCTGTTGTATCATTTACTATGTCATTAAACTGGTCTTGAAATTCAACAATAACTTGTATCTCTTCAGGAGTCAGCTCAACAATATCATTTGCGCTACTATTAATTGTGAAAAAAATAAAAGAGATAAATAAAAAAAACCGAAACCTCATTTTTTAGCAGCTGTTATTAAAGGTAATATGTATTCTAAAATTTGATTAGCGGATTCTTCAATAGCCATTTCATCCGTTTTAACAACTATCGCTGGGTTTGTAGGTGCTTCAAAAGGAGCGTCAATTCCCGTAAAATCTTTTATTTCACCAGCTCTTGCCTTTTTATACAAGCCCTTAACATCTCGTTTTTCACATATTTCAATAGGTGTATTTACAAAAACTTCTATAAAATTATCCTCGCCTATTATATGTTTAGCGCTTGTTCTAATGGCAATTGTTGGACTAACAAAACAATTAATGGTAATTATTCCACAGTTCAAAAACAATTTGGACACTTCTGCTATTCGTCTAATGTTTTCTGTTCTATCTTCTTCGCTAAACCCTAAATTGTTATTGATTCCTGTTCTTACGTTATCCCCGTCTAATACCTGAGTTAAAAACCCTTTTTCTCGTAATTTTTGCTCTAAGGCAATTGCTATTGTAGTTTTTCCTGAACCCGAAAGACCAGTCATCCATATGACTTTTGAATTCTGGTTCAAGAGCTCTTCCTTGTCATTTCTTCCTAAAATAGAATCAAAAACTGGGTGGATATGATCTGACTTTTCATTCATCACTTTGACAAAAATACTTTTTTAAAAATTAGAACAAAACCTGTGCGTCCTTTTTACTTATATTTGATGTCCATTAAAAATTTTATGAGCAAAACAAAGCAAAAGATTGACCTTAGTTCTTTTCCTACAGTTGACCAGGTAGGTATTGGAGATCGAATCGAAAGAATAACCAAACGGAGTATTAAAAAAGAAACTAAGGTTCAAGGCTTAAAAATGGCTCTTAATATGGTTGATTTAACTACTTTAGAAGGAGCCGATACTGATAAAAAAGTAATCCAACTCTGTAATAAGGCACAGCATTTACATGACACTTATCCTGACTTACCTACAGTAGCTGCGGTTTGCGTATATCCTAATTTTGTGAAAACTGCTAAAACAAATTTACAGGGTTCAGGGATAAATGTTGCTTCTGTTGCAACCGCATTCCCAAGTGGGCAATCAAGCCTTAAAATCAAATTATTAGATACGAAAATTGCTGTGGACGCTGGAGCCGAAGAGGTTGATATGGTCATCAGTAGAGGAAAATTTCATGAAGGAGATTATAACTTTGTTTATGACGAAATTGCAGCAATTAAAGAAGCATGCGGCAACTCAAGGTTAAAAGTAATATTAGAAACTGGCGAATTAGGAACTTTTGACAAAGTGAGAAAAGCAAGTGACATTGCTATTGCGGCTGGAGCTGACTTTATAAAAACCTCAACTGGAAAAATTAGCCCTGCTGCAACGTTACCGGTTACTTTAGTCATGTTAGAAGCAATAAAAGATTACTATTATAAAACTGGAATTCAAGTGGGGATGAAGCCTGCAGGAGGAATTTCAAATTCGAAATTGGCACTGCAGTATTTATTATTGGTTAAAGAAACATTAGGTAAAGATTGGTTAACCAATAAATGGTTCCGATTTGGAGCTAGTAGTTTGGCAAATGATTTACTCATGCAAATTGTAAAACAAGACACTGGAATTTACCAATCGAAAGATTATTTTTCTAAAGATTAAAAGATGGCTAAAAAAACGATAAAAATAAATTTTGATACTGGGTGGGATTTAGCTCCAGCTCCAGAAAGTACTGGGCACATTCAATTGAATGAACAATACAACTTATTCATTGGAGGGAAATGGGTAAAGCCATCCTCTGGCAACTATTTTGCAACAACAAACCCTGCTGATGAAACAACATTAGCAATGGTTGCGGAAGCAAACAACAAAGATGTTGACAAAGCGGTTAAAGCGGCCAGAAAAGCTTATGATACTGTTTGGAGTAAGATGTCTGCTAAAGAAAGAGGAAAATACATTTATCGAATAGCCCGACTAATTCAAGAAAAAGCAAGAGAGTTTGCAGTTATTGAATCATTAGATGGAGGCAAACCCATTAGAGAATCAAGAGATGTAGATATTCCATTAGCCGCAGCTCATTTCTTTTACTATGCTGGTTGGGCAGATAAATTAGAGTATGCTTTTCCGAACAGGAAACCACAACCTTTAGGTGTAGCAGGTCAAATTACCCCTTGGAATTTTCCATTGTTAATGGCTGCTTGGAAAATTGCTCCTGCATTGGCAACAGGGAATACTATTGTTTTAAAACCTGCAGAAACAACTCCTTTAACAGCCCTTAAGTTGGCAGAGGCAATCCAAGAAGCAGGTTTGCCAGATGGTGTAGTAAACATTATAACTGGTGCAGGCGAAACTGGTGCCGCAATAGTCAACCACAATGATGTAGATAAGATCGCGTTTACAGGCTCAACTGGGGTTGGTAAAATTATTCAAAATGCCATTGCCGGAACCCATAAAAAAGCAACCTTAGAACTGGGTGGTAAAGCTGCAAACATCATTTTTGAAGATGCCGCTTTAGATCAAGCTGTAGAAGGAATAATTAATGGAATCTATTTTAATCAAGGGCATGTTTGTTGTGCTGGTTCTCGATTATTTGTTCAAGAATCTGTTTACAATATTGTATTAAGAAAGTTAAAAGATAGGATGGAGTCATTAATTGTCGGAAATCCTTTAGATAAAAACACTGATATTGGAGCAATTAATTCAAAAGAACAGCTTCAAGTAATTAATAAATACCTAAAAATTGGAGAAAAAGAGGGTGCAGAAATGTATCAATCAAATTGTTCTATTCCTAAAAAAGGATATTGGTGTAAACCAACATTGTTTACCAACGTTTCTCAATCAAACAGAATTGTTCAGGAAGAAATTTTTGGTCCTGTATTGGCCATTCAAACATTTAGAACTGTTGCTGAAGTGATAGAAAAAGCCAACAATACCCCATTTGGATTATCTGCTGGTGTATGGACAGACAAGGGTTCTAAGTTATTTAACATGACTTCACAATTAAATGCTGGTATTATTTGGGGAAACACATTTAACAAGTTTGATCCAACTTCTCCTTTTGGAGGATACAAAGAAAGTGGTTTTGGAAGAGAAGGTGGGCTACATGGTTTAAAGCCTTACTTAAAATTTTAAATTTATGTCAAGATTAGAAGTATTGAAAACGTATAAAATATATATCGGTGGTAAATTCCCCAGAACAGAATCTGGAAGATTTTACACCCCTAAAGTCGGAGGAAAATCCTTAGGAAATATTTGTCTTTCTTCAAGGAAAGATTTCAAAAATGCAGTTGTTGCAGCCCGAAGTGCATTTAGCAAATGGTCCAGTGCAACGGCCTATAATAGAAGTCAAGTTCTCTATCGAATTGCTGAAATACTTGAAGGAAGAAAAGCGCAATTTGTAGAAGAATTAACTCAACAAGGTTCATCCAAATCGCAAGCAAATAAAGAGGTTGAAACATCAATAGATAGAATAATTTACTATGCTGGTTGGTGCGATAAATACACTCAATTATTTAGTGCTGTAAATCCTGTCGCCACTTCTCATTTTAACTTTACTGCTCCCGAACCTACAGGAGTTGTTTCTGTTTTTGCTCCTGAAGAGAATAGTTTAATTGGCTTGGTTTCTACCATTGCACCTGTGATTGCATCAGGTAATACTTGTGTTGTTTTGGCTTCAGAAAAATTACCGCTATGTGCCATTACTTTTGCCGAAGTAATTAACGCTTCAGATGTTCCTGGAGGGGTAATTAATATCCTCACAGGTAAGAGAAGTGAGTTATTAGAACACATGGCATCTCATATGGATGTTAATGCATTTTTATATACTGGAAACGACAAAAAAGAGATGTTATCTATCCAGGAATTAGCAGTAGAAAATCTAAAACGAGTTCGTCTAAAAGATTTTTCAAATGTATACTCATTGGACCATGAAACGCCATACTATATAGAGGACTTTTTAGAAATGAAAACTACTTGGCATCCAATTGAAAAGATTGGTGCAGCTGGAAGTGGGTATTAGACGCTAAAAAGAAAATCTTTAATCCTTTTACTTTAATGAAACGTATTCATTAAGATTGCACTTCAATTACAATTATTATGAGTCCAAAGATTTCAAGAAAACGTCACATTGCCAAAACCATAACCTGGCGAATAATAGCCTCTACAACGACATTCATATTAGCATGGCTATTTTTCAAAGATGACCCCCATGCTGCTGAAAAAGCTACTGGTATTGCTATTGCTGAAACAATTATAAAAATGGTATTCTATTATTTCCATGAAAGAGCTTGGTATAAATATAATTTTGGTGTAGAACACAAAAGAAAAAACAATGAATAGAGAAAATTGGTTAATTCAAATCATTAATGCTGCTTTAAAGGGTGGCGAAGAAATATTAGAAGTTTATAATTCGGATTTTGTTGTAGAAACGAAAGATGATAAATCACCTTTAACTGAAGCAGATAAAAGAGCTCATATTGCTATAATGAATGCTTTAAAAGCAACAAAACTACCAGTATTGAGTGAAGAAGGCAAAAAAATGGACTACTCCGAACGAAAAGATTGGAAGCAATTTTGGATGGTAGACCCCTTAGATGGCACCAAAGAATTTGTTAAAAGAAATGGTGAGTTTACTGTTAACATTGCCTTAATTGAAGATGGAAAAGCCACAATGGGAGTTATTTATGTTCCTGTTTCCAAAGATCTGTATTTTGCTGACAAATTAGCCTATAAAATTGAAGGGTTTAGTGACCCCACTGTCTCTATCAATAATTTATTGGGAAGAGCTGATCAATTGCCGATTGCTCAAACAAGAAGTAATTATGTTGTTGTAGGGAGTCGTTCTCACATGAGTGAAGAAACAGAAGCTTTTATCAACGAGCAAAAAAGTACCCATTCTGAAGTAGACATTCTTTCCAAAGGAAGTTCATTAAAACTGTGTATGGTAGCCGAAGGAAAAGCAGATGCTTACCCTCGATTTGCTCCAACAATGGAATGGGATACCGCTGCTGGTCAAGCCATTGCAAATGCTTCTGGGGCAAAAGTAATTAATTGGGACACCAAAGAATTAATGGAATACAACAAAGAAAATTTACTAAACTCTTGGTTTTTAGTTAGTAGAGATTAAAAGGACCTATTATTAAAAAGGCCCCTTCATGGAATTGAAACTTTTTAAACTTACGTTTTGGTTAGGTGTCAGTATTTTATTGGCAATTCATATTGGCCCTCTATTCAATTTATTTGACATGAGTCAAAACAACTTGGTTTCATGGTCCTATTATTGGGTTTTCATGATTACGTATGGAGGAAGCGGGTGGTTATCTTATAAAAAAATGGTTGAACAAAAATCTCCTGTACAAATGATACCAATCATTACGTCATGTACTTCAGTAGTTTTTCTTGCTTTTTTCTTAACGGTAATTTTCCCGAAATTGTAATATCCCTTACCCAAATATTTTTTTGAGTTCTGTAGCTTCTTTGACTTAATGTGTTACTAATTTTTCAATAAATATTCTTCCCCCGGTATTAAGATTGGTCAAATAAGCCAAAAATAACCCTCTTCCAATATCTGTCTTATTAATTCTTATCTTATTTCCTGCTATCTTATTCACTCGTTTTACTTCTTCTCCCAAAATATTATATATTGACAAACCATAGTCCGTATTTAATGGGTTATCAAGTATAATTTCTGTATAATCACTAAAAGGGTTAGGAGTAACTCTTGCAGTAAGTGTTCTGTTAAAACTACTTATTTCCAAAAAAACAGAATCAGTAAAGGAAGAATCATATTCATACCAAGCGACTTTATCATCTCCGGCAGATACTGAAATTAAATCTTGGTCTCCATCTAAATCCAAATCTGATGTGTGCATCATTTTATAAAAGTTAATATCTGTAGTAATTATTTGAGTAGGTGAAAAAACATTGTTGCCAAGGTTTCTATACCATGAAATTAGACCAACAGCAGGACTATTAATATAAGCAGAAAACACATCTACATCACCATCACCATCTACATCATCCGCAAAAACACTGTGTCCAACAGTCCCATTTATCGCAATTGATTGCCAATTGCCAAAATTCATATTCCCTAAGTTTTCTCGCCAACCAATTTGAGAACCTTGTGTACTTTCTATTAAATCAATATCGCCATCCCCATCCATATCAATAGGGTATATACCAAGATTGTTAGACATACTCCCTGTGATAATGGTTTGTTCGATTCCAAAAACTCCATTTCCAAGGTTTTCAAACCAATTCACATCAGAAGTAAGTGCAGAAGTTTCACTTAATATATCCAAATCGCCATCATTGTCAATATCCCTTAAATAAATTCCTAAACGCCATAAACCAGTCCAACTATAAATATCTTGTGGTGGGCTGAATGTATTACTCCCCATGTTTTCATACCATCTAATAGGTCCATCAGAAGAAGCCGAAATCACATCAAAATCACCATCTCCATCAATGTCTTCTACATATACAAAAAAAGCAACATTCATATTTGGGTCAATGATTTGTTGAGGGCCAAAAACTCCACCTCCTAAATTTTCATACCATGCTATTGGATCATTAGAGGAAGAGTTAGCATCAGAAGCAGAGAATACGTCCATATCACCATCTCCATCAATGTCTTGAGCATATACAGAAACTACATTGAAGTTATTAGAATCAATAACTTGGTGTGGTAAAAAAGTTCCATTACCCAAATTATCAAACCATGAGATTTTACCCGCGGACCCTGAAAGAATATCTTCATCTCCATCACCATCTATATCAACTGGATAGACCGAAAGTGGAGCATTTATACTGGTCGAAATAATTTGCTGAGGGCTATATTGAGCAATAACTATCGAACTTAAAAATAATTGAGATATGAACAATAATACCCTCATAGGATTATAAATTTATTAAAAAGGTGTGGATTTAAGAAATAAAAAGGAATCCCTTTTATAAACGGTTATTTTTATATCCTATTCGGATATTTAACCAAATATTTTTTTGAGTTCAGTAGCCTCATTAGGATTCATTTTTCCAGCTAAAATTAGGCTCAATTGCCTTCTTCTCAAAGCTCCTTCATGTTGCTTTTTTTCCTCTTCTGTTTCAGGAATTACATCTGGTACTTCAATAGGTGTCCCTATTTGATCTACTGCCACAAACGTATAATAGGCATTGTTGCTTAAGGTCTTTTCCCCTGTTCGGTGATTTTCAACAAAAACCTGTATAAAAACTTCCATAGAAGAATTAAATGTTCGAGTAACTTTTGATTCTAAGGTAACAATATCTCCCAGCTTAATAGGGTGCGCAAAAGAAACATTATTTACAGAAGCCGTAACAACGATTCTATTTGAACATCGATGTGATGATATCGCAGAACAAATGTCCATTAAATGAAGTAGTCTTCCCCCCATTAAATTACCTAATGTATTGGTGTCATTAGGTAAAACAATTTCTGTCATTATTGCTTTTGTAGATGCTGCTGTTTTAGTTTTCATCCGGTAAAAGTAGCTACAATTCGTCTATAAAATCACGTATCAACCGAAAACTATCCTCAAATTTGGTCAATGGTAACGTTTTAGAAACATCATAAACATCATGGTATGCTTTTATTCCTCCCATTAAGTACATAAAAAAGGCTGGGATACCTTTTTCTGAAAACCAATAATGATCACTATTTGCTGCTGTTCCTCGTTTATTAATGGTGACTAAATAATCGTTTCGCTTATTAATAGCTGTTAATTTATTGTAATGCTTTTCATATATTGATCCATTTACGATCATTGCTCCTTCACTCCCTGTTCCCATTAAATCCATGTTAAAAACAAAGTTTATTTTATTGAGCGGTATTGTTGGATGATTAACAAAATACTTTGATCCTATAAGCCCCGATTCTTCTGCCCCAAAAGCAATAAATAGAATACTTTTGGTTGGTGGTTCTTTATGTGCATAGTGATATGCTAAATTCAAAAGCATCGCCACTCCACTTGCATTGTCATTTGCTCCCGGAAAATAAATGTCCTCTCCCATCTTTCCTAAATGATCGTAATGAGCAGAGAGTACAATAAAAGAATCAGGGTATTCCGTTCCTTCAATGTATCCAATCACATTTTGCGATTTGTAATCGCGAATAAATTTTTGGTCAATACTCAGGGTAATGGATTTATAATCCCTATTTATTTTTTCCCTTTTTACGGTTAGAATTCCAAAATCATTAAATGTAGACGATAAGTGTTGAGTTAATTTTTCATTTTCAATTAAAATGATTCCCGCAGCGCCAAAAACATTTAATTTTAACAATTGAAATAATTCATTTTCTTTTTCAACAGCTTCATCATCTATTACAATAAATTTATTAGAGAAAAAATTTCTTCCGGATAGCTTTTTTAACTGTTTTTTTGATGGGGCATTATCCTTATTATACCAAACCAATTTGAATGTTCCGCTTATTTTACCTGATGAAGCATCCACTAAATAATCTTCACCAGCGATTAACTGATTCTTATCAAAACTTACTTCTACTTTTCCATCAAACGTATTTATTGGATAGTTGAATTCTTGGAAAAAAGTGTTATTGACATTTTTTAACCCGTGTTTATTAAATTCGTTCGCAATGTAATCAGCTGCCTTTTTTTCACCTTCATTAACCGCTCCTCTTCCACTAAAATATGTTGATGTTAATGTGTCAAGTACTTTTTTGGTATAACCTATATTTTGAGAAAAAAGAAATAAAGAAATAAATGGAGAAAAAAAGAGTATTAAAATTCTACTCATCACGATATAAACCTCCGCTCAACCAAATTGTAAAAAGAAATAACATGTTCATTTTCATCATCCCAATCTAATGCTGAGAGGGTTTCTTTTGCTTCGTTTAATGAAGAGCTATTATCAATGGATTTCACCAACTCATTAAACGAGTTCATGTCTTTATTAAAAAGTTCATTTGCATATAAATATCTATCATTTAACGTTAATGCATCAATTAGTTTTGGAATAGGAGATTGCTCATGATTCTCTGCTAATGTTTCGTCTACTTTTTGACTACTTTCAATTATTGTTTCCACAATTACAGGTTGTTCCTCAATTTCTTCCTGAACTTCTTGAGTTACTGGTATTTCCGTTTTTGTTTTTGGTCTTTGCTTCGATATTGTTTCTTGTTCTTCCAATAAATACCTTAGCACCGATAACGTTTCTTGCATTTTATTAATCTTTGCAAGCACAAAACTGATTTCCAATGAAGGAATTGGTCTTTCATCAGAAAATTTAGTAGAGTGTTCAACTACATTGTCTAATAAATCGTTTAAGTCTTTGCGTATATCTTCAATTTCCATAACTTCGAAACCTGTAATCTTTCACATAAAACTAAGAAAAAATAAGTAGCTTTTTTACAGTTATTAAAAATAAACTATGTTTCTTGAAAACACCATAAACCCAAACAAGAATAAAGGCTGGATTGAAGTCATTTGTGGCTCTATGTTTTCTGGAAAAACCGAAGAATTAATAAGAAGGCTAAAGAGAGCAAAGTTTGCCAAACAAAATGTAGAGATTTTTAAACCTGGTGTTGATACCAGATACGATGAAGAAATGGTGGTCTCTCACGATGCTAACGAAATACATTCTACACCTGTTCCATCATCATCCAATATTCCTATTTTGGCAAATAATGTTGATGTCGTTGGAATTGATGAAGCTCAATTTTTTGATGATGGCTTAGTTGCAATTTGTAACCAATTAGCAAATAGCGGTGTAAGGGTTATTGTTGCTGGATTAGACATGGATTTTAAAGGTGTTCCTTTTGGCCCAATGCCTGGCATCATTGCTTGTGCTGAATATGTTACTAAGGTCCATGCCATATGTATGAAATGTGGAGAGTTGGCAAACCATTCGCACCGGATTATTGACAAAGAAGAACTTGTTTTATTAGGAGAAGTAGATGAATATGAGCCTCTTTGTAGAAACTGTTTTAACAGAGCACAGAATATGAATAAATAATTATAGTGGGTCACAGCAC
>JAJCYO010000166.1 GCA_029262875.1 Flavobacteriales bacterium | reverse complement strand
ATTGTTACCATTAACGCTTTACCTACTGTGGTAGCAGGACCGGATACTTCTATTTGTTTAAACAGCAGTGCTAACATTTATGCTACTGGTGCCACTTCCTATAATTGGGACAACGGTTTAGGCGCTGGTCAAGGGTTCAATGTTACGCCACTGGTAAATACAACTTACATTGTTACTGGTACTGATGCAAATGGTTGTGTCAATACCGATCAAACCATTGTTACCATTAATGCTTTACCTACTGTTGTAGCAGGACCGGATACTTCTATTTGTTTAAACAGCAGTGCTAACATTTATGCTACTGGTGCCACTTCTTACAATTGGGATAACGGTTTAGGTGCTGGTCAGGGATTTAACGTTACGCCACTGGTAAATACAACTTACATTGTTACTGGTACTGATGCAAATGGTTGTGTCAATACCGATCAAACCATTGTTACCATTAATGCTTTACCTACTGTGGTAGCAAGTGTTGATACTACTATTTGTTCAGGTGATCCAGTAAATTTAAGCGCTACTGGTGCCACTTCTTACAGTTGGGATAACGGTTTAGGCGCTGGTCAAAACCAAACTCCTACCCCGGGTTCTAATACAACATATATTGTTACGGGAACGGATGGTAACGGTTGTACAAATACTGACCAAGTTATTGTTACTGTAAATTCTTGTGGTGCTCCACCGGTTGTTAGCTTTAGCGCTACTGATAGTTCTATTTGTGTTGGTGATTGTATTGATTTCAATGATTTATCTACTGGAGCACCTACAGGTTGGACTTGGTATTTCTTTGGTGCCGCTACTACTAGTTCTAACAATCAAAATCCAACTAATATTTGTTACAATTCTGTTGGTAGTTTTGATGTAGCTTTAGTAGACACCAATGCTAACGGTCAAGATTCTTTGTTCATTGCTGGGTTTATTACCGTTAATGCTTTACCTACTGTTACTGCTAATTCAACAAATACAACCATTTGTGCCGGTGATCAAATTACGCTGACGGGCGGTGGCGCTACTTCCTACACATGGGACAATAGTGCTGTTGATGGAGTGCCTTTTATTCCTGTGGCTACAACAACTTATACTGTTACTGGTACTGATGCCAATGGCTGTACCAATACTGATCAAATTATTATTACAGTTAATCCATGTGCGATTCCTCCCGTGGCTGTTATAGGCTTACCAAGTTCTTCTCTTTGTGTTGGTGATTGCATCAATTTCACTGACTTAAGTACTGGAGGAACTCCTACAACATGGTCTTGGTATTTCTTTGGTGCAAACCCGAGTACTTCAAACAATCAGAATCCTGCAAACGTTTGTTATGATAGTACTGGAACTTTCGATGTTGCCTTAGTAGTCTCTAATGCATTTGGACAAGATTCAATTTTTTATGGAGCTTCTATCACAATAGATTCTTGCAACACAACTCCTTCATCTGTTATTATTCCTAATGTATTTTCTCCAAATGGAGATGGTCAAAATGACATCTTTAATGTGACAGGAACAGGCCTTATTTCAGTAGAAGCTGATATTTATAATAGATGGGGAAGCTTATTGTTTAGTTCAGATGAATTAATCAACAAAGGATGGGATGGTAGAACAAATGCTGGAACGGAATGCTCTGAAGGGACCTACTTTTACATTTTAGTTGTAGAAACAACTGATGGAATTGAAACCTATAAGGGATCTCTAACGTTAATTAGGTAGATTAATAAAATTATGATGAAAAAAATAACATTTCTATTCCTTCTTTTTTCTGGAATAACTAGCCTTCATGCACAAGTTTTTTATACCGAAGGATTCGATGGAACGGCTTGTGCTGCTGGATCAGGATGCGATCCGAGTATAGTTAGCTGGACTAGGGTTTCTCAAGGAGCAGAAGGAGCGAATGCAAATAGATGGTATGTAAGTGATACAGAATCAGGAGTACTTCCTCCGGGTTGTGGTGTTGGTGGTACCGGAAATCAAACGTTACATGTGGGGAACGTTTCAACCTCAACTGCGGCATTCTTATTTTGTCCTGGTGGAGATTGTGGAGCAGCCTATGATGATTCTGGTCCAGGTGAGGTTACAAATTCGAGAGTAGAATCTCCAGTGATTAATTGTACCGGACAATCCAATATTACCGTAGACTTTAATTACATAGAAAATGGCCAGGGAGCTTCTGATGATTGCTCATTTTGGTATTTTGATGGAGCAACATGGGCCAATATTGATCCCATAGCAAAATCGTCATTGTGTGGTGCCCAAGGTCAATGGACAGCGGTCACCACCATAAGTTTACCAGCTTCTGCAGATAATAACCCTAATGTCCGAATTGGATTTTTATGGATAAATAATGGAGATGGTATTGCAGCTGATCCATCCGTTGCCATAGATGATATTACTTTAACCAATAATGTGGTGGGTTGTGATGCAACGATAACACAAGCAGGTCCATTTTGTGTAAATGCGGCTTCAACTACATTAACTGCTGCACAAGCTGGTGGTACATGGACAGGAACTGGTATTACCAATGGAACTACTGGTGATTTTGACCCCGCTACAGCAGGAGTTGGTAATCATGTGATTACTTATACGTTAGGTTGTGGTGATGTGGATACCATGACTATAGCTATTAATCCACTTCCTAATTCTGGTGTTGATGGTGCCATAGCACTTTGTGCTACTGATCCTGCTACTGATTTATTTTTACAGTTAGGTGGTACACCTGATTTGGGTGGCACTTGGTCTCCGGCTATGACTTCTGGTACGGGTGTTTTTGATCCTGCTACTGATCTTGCTGGTACTTATACTTATACTGTAACCAATTCTTGTGGTTCTTCGGGTAATGATGTGGTGGTAACCATCACTGCTTCTCCTTCTCCTGGAACGAATGGTGTTGCTCAGTTATGTGCTAATGCTGCTCCGGTTAATTTATTTGACAGTTTAAATGGTACTCCTTCTGCTGGTGGTACTTGGTCTCCTGTTTTAACTTCTGGAACTGGCGTGTTTGACCCAGCTGTTGATGCGGCTGCTCCTTACACTTACTCTGTCACTGAGTGTGCTGGGAATCCTCAGACTGCTGATGTGGTGGTCACTGTTATCGCTTTACCTAATTCTGGTATTGATGGTGCTTTAGGAATTTGTCCTACCGATCCTGCTACTGATTTATTTTTACAGTTAGGGGGTACGCCTGATTTGGGTGGTACTTGGTCTCCAGCTCTAACTTCTGGAACTGGTGTGTTTGATCCTGCTACTGATCTTGGTGGAACTTACACTTACACAGTAACCAATTCTTGTGGTTCTTCGGGTAATGATGTGGTGGTAACCATCACTGCTTCTCCTTCTCCTGGAACGAATGGTGTTGCTCAGTTATGTGCTAATGCTGCTCCGGTTAATCTATTTGACAGTTTAAATGGTACTCCTTCTGCTGGTGGTACTTGGTCTCCTGTACTAACTTCTGGAACTGGTATCTTCGACCCTGCTGTTGATGCTGCCGCTACTTATACTTACTCTGTAACTGATTGTGCTGGGAATCCTCAGACTGCTGATGTGGTGGTCACTGTTAATGCATTACCTACAGTTACTGCTAATTCAACAAATACAGTTATCTGTTCTGGTGATCAAATTACATTGACCGGTGGTGGTGCTACTTCTTACACCTGGGATAATGGTGCGGTTGATGGAGTTCCTTTTATTCCTGCAGCTACGACTACTTATACAGTAACTGGTACAAATGCGAATGGTTGTTCTAATACTGATCAAATTCTTATTACAGTTAACTCTTGTTCGGTACCTCCTGTGGCTAATTTGAGTGCTTCGAGTACTATGGCTTGTGTTAATGATTGCATTAATTTCACCGATTTGAGTTCTGGCGGAACACCTACAGCATGGTCCTGGTATTTCTTTGGAGCCACAACGAGTACTTCCAGTAACCAAAACCCTACTAATATCTGCTATGATACTACAGGAACTTTTGATGTTGCGCTTACGGTTAGTAATGCCTTTGGACAAGATTCGATCTTTTTGTCAAACTATATTACGGTAGATTCTTGTAATACTACTCCTACTGCTCTTATTATTCCAAATGTATTTTCTCCAAATGGGGATGGTCAAAACGACCTCTTCAATGTGACAGGAGATTTTACAACTATTCATATGGAAGTTTATAATCGTTGGGGGGAGCTAATGTTCATATCTGACCAATTGAATGAAGGTTGGAATGGTCGAACTACCGCGGGGGCCGAATGCGCAGAAGGAACATACTTCTACATTATAGATACAGATATAGAACTGTATAAAGGAAGTTTAACTTTAATTAGGTAATCCTAAAAGAAGAAAGAAAGCATTAATCCTCCTGTCGAATTTACATCAAATCCTTTAGACGATGATTTGTTTTTTGAGCTAGAGAAATTTGTTATCTCTGCACCACTAACAGGTGTTGTAACTCTACTGTCACTAACATCTCCTCCTGCAGAAGAGAACAGGTATCCTAAATTAATTTCGGCTCCTATACTAATCCTTTCAGCAAAAAAATAATTGAATCCTGCTATTAAATTTAATCCAAAATTAAAGCCTCCATCTATTTGTGTGATTTGTTGAATTTTTTCTGTTCCAGTTACATCGGTAATGTCTGTTGAAGCATCGATTTTTGTCCCTCCAATTCGTCCTATAACCATTTCTGCACCTATAAAAGGATCTAATCTTCTTGCTGTTCCTAAGTGTTTTTCATAACCTACAGATAACGAAAAATCCAACCTACTTTCTGTTGAATCAATTGTTTGTAAAGCTCTATTACCTGTACTAACAATCGTAATACTATCTTCTAAAAGCCAATTATCACTAACTGATTTTATACCAAACCCTAATCTTAAGACCCTATCATTAGATAAATGATGTTTTGCTAAAATTGAATTATTGTTATTCCCATCGGTTACATTACCAATAGATATATTATCAATTAACCCAGTCAGATTTAGAACAAAACCCCAATCTCCATCTCTTGATTTTAAAGTGTCCTGCTGGGCATTAACTGTAAAAGTTGAAGTTAGAATTAATGAGAATGCAATTAGTACTTTTTTCATTTTATACGATTTTGAGATAAAAACTCTATTATCTCTTTTTTATTATCTGAGAAGGTGAAATTAATTATTTCTATCTCTTACCACAAAATAAATCAACGCATTATTTATATTTGACTTAATGATGCGAATAGGTTTAATATCAGATACACATGGTTATCTAGATCCAAAGGTTAAGAAATACTTCAAAGAATGTGATGAAATTTGGCACCTTGGAGATGTAGGGAACATTGATGTTATTAAACAACTGACTAAAATAAAACCTGTTAGGGGTGTTTATGGCAATATTGACGGTCAAGACATTAGAAAAAATTTTCCAAAGGAATTAAAATTCACATGTGAAGAAGTCAAAGTATGGCTGGTTCATATTGGAGGTTATCCAAACAGATATGCAAAAGATGTAAGGGAAAGAATTAAATTTAATGCCCCCAATTTATTCATTAGTGGTCATTCCCATATACTGAAGGTAATGTTTGATAAAAAACTAAACTTATTACATATTAATCCTGGTGCTGCAGGTAAGAGTGGATTCCACAAGGTAAAAACCTTGATTAGGTTCACAATTGATAAAAAAGACATTAAAGATTTAGAAGTGATCGAGTTAGGAATCAAATAGAACACTAAGTTTTAGTCAAATTTACTATTGCACTTTTTTCTACTAAATAATACATTTGCATTCTTATATAAGAAAAGCGTAAATGAATCCATTATTAGAAGAATTTAGTACACCGTACAGTACTCCTCCATTTTCAAAAATAAAAAATGAGCACTTTAAACCAGCTTTCGAGAAAGCCATTGAGCTTGCTAAAGATGAAATAAATGTTATTGTTAACAATGCTGCTGAAGCAACTTTTGAGAATACAATTGTCGCTTTAGATTTTAGTGGAGAATTGCTAAGCCGTGTTTCAAGTATATTTTTTAACCTAAACTCGTCAGAAACATCTGATGAAATTCAAGCAATAGCAAAAGAGGTCTCCCCTCTTCTATCTGAGTTTAGTAATGACATAGGATTAAACGAAGACTTATATCAAAGAATTAAGTCTGTCTATGAAGCTAAAGACAAATTAAACTTAACTCCTGAAGAAACTACCTTATTAGAAAAAAACTACAAGAGCTTCGTCCGTAATGGTGCTAATCTGAATGATGCTGATAAAGAAACATTGAGAACAATTGATAAACAGCTCGCTCAAACCTCTTTAGACTTTGGAGAAAATGTATTATCTGCAACCAATAAATATGAATTACACCTTACAGATATAAATGATTTATCTGGATTACCTGAAGGAGTAATTGAAGCAGCAGCTATAATTGCAAAAGAGAAAAACAAAGAAGGATATATTTTCACATTGGATTTTCCAAGTTACATGCCTTTTATGACTTATGCTGATAATCGTGCACTAAGAAAAGAAATGGCCATTGCTTCAGGATCTAAAACCTATAAAGGAGATGGTTTAGACAATCAAAAAAATGTGTTAAAAATTGTTCAGCTACGCTACCAAAGATCGAAGCTATTAGGATATGAAAATCATGCTGATTTTGTGCTGGAGGAGCAAATGGCAACATCTCCACAAAAAGTAAATGACTTTTTAACGAACCTCATAGAAAAATCTAAATCTTCTGGGTTAAAAGAGAATGAAGAACTGACCTCTTTTGCAAATGATTTGGATCAAATAGAAACGATAGAAAGTTATGATGCTGGCTATTATTCTGAAAAATTAAAACAAAAATTATTCGACTTAGATGATGAAAAATTAAAACCTTATTTTAAATTAGAAAATGTTATTCAAGGTGCTTTTATTGTTGCCAATAAACTTTATGGTTTAAATTTTGAAGAGGTTTTTGATGTTGATAAATACCATGAGGATGTAATTACCTATAAGGTGACAGAGAACAATGAATTATTGGCCATCTTTTATGCAGATTTCCATCCCCGCCCTGGAAAACGAAATGGAGCCTGGATGAGTTCTTTTAACAATCAATACATTAAGAATGGAGTAAACAATAGACCCCATATCGTTAACGTTTGCAATTTTACCAAACCTACAGAAACTAAACCTTCATTATTAACTTTTAATGAAGTAACTACCTTGTTTCATGAGTTTGGACATGCTTTGCATGGCATGTTAGCAAATACTACCTACCCTGGGTTATCTGGAACAAATGTCTATAGGGATTTTGTTGAGCTTCCATCTCAAATATTGGAAAACTGGTGTTACGAAAAAGAGGCATTAGAATTATTCGCTTTTCATTATGAAACTGAAGAAGTAATTCCATTACAATTAATTGAAAAAATAAAAGCTTCAGCAAATTTTATGGAAGCAACAAGAATGTTACGTCAATTAAGTTTTGGAATAACAGATATGGCATGGCACACTACTAATATTGAGGATATTGAATCTGTTGGTGACTTTGAAAAAAATGCAATGAAAGCCACCCAAATATATCCTCACCTTGAGGAAACCTGCTTCAGCACTTCGTTTTCTCACATTTTTCAAGGAGGCTACTCTTCTGGTTATTATTCCTATAAATGGGCAGAGGTTTTGGAAGCTGATGCATTCGAATATTTTTCTGAAAATGGAATTTTCAATAAGGAAATTGGCGAAAAATTTAAAGAATTTATATTGTCCAAAGGTGGTTCTGAACACCCAATGGAATTGTATAAAAAGTTTAGAGGGCAAGAACCCGATAATGATGCATTATTGAGAAGAGCTGGGTTATTAAATGTTAGTGTTTAGCTGTTTGGCAGCTCTAACATTACCTCAATCGATCAGCAGATTTAATTAATTTATCATCTTTTTTAATAAATCGAATTGCCATATAGGTTAAGATCAATGAAACTATTGGTATAATAGATCCAAATTTAAAATTCACCATTACATCATTAGCATTTGGGCCAATTGCTGTTTTTACAACATCACTATACATTACGATAGCTGCAATTTGCAATGCAAGTAATAAAATATTAAGCTTGCTCAACTTCATCTGTAAAGAACGATTTTTATAGAGTAAAATCGTTGCCAATGCCACTAAAAAAACCAATCCTTGCATTACTCCTACTCCCATATTCTTAGCAATAACAGTAGCTTCATTCTCCACCGCAATGGTCTTATAAGCATTCATAATGTAATCAGTTTCATATCCAGTGAACCCCAATATCGGAGAAAAGGAAAACACTACACCAAGTATTGCAACTAATGCTAAAAAGACTGTTTGTATCCGTTGTATCATAAATCCTAAATTTTGAACAAAGATAACTATACCAAATGAACAATAAAATGTTAATTAGTTCATTTTATATTAAGCACAGCCATGAAAAGATTAAATAATTTTAATTTATGATTGAGAAAATTCCAAATTGGCTAAAAAATAGGTACGCATTTAGCATTTTAATATTTGTTATTTGGGTTTCCTTTTTTGACCAAAATAATATTATGACCCAATACTCTTACCATTCACAGCTTGAAACATTAACAAGTGAAAAAGAATACTTCAATCAGGCTATTAAAAAAACGAGTACAGAATTGAATGATCTAACTAAAAACCCTGCTACCTTAGAAAAGTTTGCTCGAGAAAATTACTTCATGAAAAAAGAAAATGAAGAAGTTTTTGTTTTCACAACTGAGTAATCAATCTTATTTCTCATTCTTAACAAAACTGTATCAAAATCATTATATTTCTTATCTTCGCAACCTGCTAACATGAACTATTAATGGGATTATTTGAAGCGTTTGATAAAGTAAGTCATCAAGATTGGATGGATAAGATTACTGTTGATCTTAAAGGAAAAGATTTTCAAGAAACGTTGGTTTGGAATTCTGATGAAGGAATTGATGTTCGGCCCTTTTACGACAATGGTTCTTATTCTTATATTCCAATAAAAAGGTCTAGTCATTGGGAGATTAGAGAAACCGTTGTTATCGATTCATTCGAAGTTGCTAATAAAGAAGCC
Organism: Flavobacteriales bacterium; assembly: GCA_029262875.1. Taxonomy (GTDB): domain Bacteria; phylum Bacteroidota; class Bacteroidia; order Flavobacteriales_E; family Vicingaceae. The sequence goes on along the minus strand of JAJCYO010000166.1, from coordinate 14,005 downwards.
TTATCAGCATTAAAAGGTGGCGCAAATGCTATCTTATTTGTGGGGGAAGTGAGTAACCAAGATGAGATGAATCAACTTCTAAAAGGCATCCAAACAAATATTATAGCTATACATTTTTACAATTCATCTCCAAAACATACACTCCAATTAATCGCTTTAAACGAGGGTTCTATTAGTTATGATTATTTGGGAGAGTTCTTATTTAGTGGAAAGTGGAGATCAAATAAAGAAGATGACATTGACGAATTAGCAGCTTTGACTAATTCATCCACTAACATTAGAACAATAAGCATTAATGGGAACTATTATCCTAATGCAGGTTATTCTTTAATTCAAGAGATTTCTTTTAGCTTAAGTCAGGCTGTCGAATACTTCAACATATTAACTGATAAAGGAATTGATCCAAAAACTATTGCCACAAAAATTCAATTTTCTTTTGGCATTGGCACTAACTATTTCTTTGAAATTGCTAAAATAAGAGCAATCCGTAAATTATGGAAAATCATTTTACAGCAATTTGAAGTTGCAGATGTTTCAATGTCTATTCATGCTGAAACAGTGAGTTTGACTCCAGTAGATGAAGACAAAAATTATAATATACTAAGAAATACAACTATGGCAATGTCAGCTATTATTGGCGGGTGCGATAGTTTGACCATTTTACCACATGACACTACTGATACAGCAGCAGATTTTTCTAAACGAATTGCCAGGAACATACAACACATTTTAAAGGAGGAGGCATTTTTTGACAAAGTAACTAACCCTGCTGATGGAGCTTATTACATTGAACAATTAACAGATGAAATAGCTAAGAAATCGTGGGCACTATTTCAAGAAGTAGAAGAACAAGGTGGTTTTTTATTTTGTGCTGAAAATAAATTATTTAAAAAATGAAATTTAATTCACTAAGTGAGAGAGACTAATGACATATCTATTGTAGAGCAAGTAACATGTAGTACTGGTGACATTACTTTGCGTAGTGATAAAATACTTATGCTAAAACCATTTGATCACATCACTACTGTAAATGTAAAAGAACTGAAAGAAATGTATGCGATTTTTATGGAACTAACCAAGGGAGAGCCACACTTATACTATTCGGACAACACTAATTTGAAAAGCTTTGGAACGGAAGAAAGAGTTTATGTGAGTGCTAATTTTCATCATTTTGCTTTAGCTTGCGCCATCAAAGAAAATTCAGCAATAGTTCGATTTATTACACACTCGATGGTCTATTTAAACAAACCTCAAATTCCTATAAAAATGTTTAAAACAGAGGCTAATGCTGTTGACTGGTTAACATCTTTAGATTGCTAATGAAACCTAATTTTTCAAATATCAACTATAATAGTATTGATACTCCTAATGGATCAACTACGCGTCAAGAAGAATGGGTTACTGCAGAGCAAATTCCAATTAAGAATGTCTATTCTATTAAAGACGTTGAAGGATTGAAGCATCTGGGTTTTTCAGCAGGAATAGCTCCAAACTTAAGAGGCCCCTACTCTACTATGTATGTCATGCGCCCATGGACGATTAGACAATATGCTGGATTCAGTACGGCCGAAGAATCCAATGCGTTTTACCGTAGAAACTTGGCCGCAGGGCAAAAAGGGTTATCAGTTGCTTTTGACTTGGCAACTCACCGTGGATACGATTCTGACCATGAACGTGTAGTAGGAGATGTTGGTAAAGCTGGTGTCGCTATTGATTCTGTCGAAGACATGAAAATTCTCTTCGATCAAATTCCTTTGGATAAAATGTCTGTTTCGATGACTATGAATGGGGCTGTTATTCCAATTTTAGCATTTTACATTGTTGCTGCAGAAGAGCAAGGGGTTAAACCGGAAGCATTGGCTGGAACAATACAAAATGATATTTTAAAGGAGTTTATGGTTCGAAACACCTACATCTATCCTCCGCAGCCGTCTATGAAAATTATTGCAGATATATTTAAGTATACGACTAAAAATATGCCCAAATACAATTCCATTAGTATTTCGGGCTACCATATACAAGAAGCTGGAGGAACCAATGACATAGAATTGGCTTATACTTTGGCAGATGGATTAGAATACATCAGAACAGGTATTGCATCCGGAATGGATATTGATGACTTTGCCCCTCGCCTTTCCTTTTTCTGGGGAATTGGAATGAACCATTTCATGGAAATTGCCAAAATGCGAGCTGGAAGAATGTTATGGGCAAAAATTGTAAACCAATTTAACCCTAAAAACCCTAAATCACTGGCCTTAAGAACACATTCACAAACTTCTGGATGGAGTTTGACTGAACAAGACCCTTATAACAATGTTGCTCGAACAACTATTGAAGCAATGGCTGCAGTTTTAGGAGGAACACAATCCTTACATACTAATGCATTGGATGAAGCTATTGCACTACCGACAGATTTTTCGGCTAAAATTGCCAGAGATACCCAAAAATACATTCAACAAGAAACTGAAGTTTGTAGAACAGTTGATCCTTGGGGAGGTTCTTATTATGTAGAAAGACTAACACATGAAATTGCGGAACGAGCATGGAAACTAATAGAGGAAGTTGAAGAATTAGGTGGTATGGCTAAAGCCATCGAAAAAGGAATTCCAAAATTAAGAATTGAAGAAGCAGCTGCTCGCAAACAAGCAAAAATAGATGCCGGAAAAGAAATTATTGTTGGCGTAAACGAATACCAGGTTGATGATGAGCAACAAATGGAAATTTTAGAGGTAGACAATGATAAGGTTAGAATTGCTCAAATTGAAAGATTAAATCAAATAAAAGCCAGTCGTGATTCAGATAAAGTTGTTGCTGCTTTAAATAATATTACCGAAATTGCTGAATCTAAGAATGGTAATTTATTAGAAGCTGCTGTAAATGCTGCAAGAGAAAGGGCTACTTTAGGTGAGATCTCTGATGCGATGGAAAAAGTATTTGGAAGGTATCAAGCTCAAATACGCTCAGTTAGCGGTATTTACAGTTCTGAAGCTATGGAAGATAAAGATTTTATAAAAGGTAAAGCATTGGCTGATCAATTTGCTAAACTGGAAGGTAGAAGGCCAAGAATTATGGTGGCTAAAATGGGGCAAGACGGTCATGATAGAGGCGCAAAAATTATATCTACTTCCTTTGCCGACTTAGGTTTTGATGTAGACATTGGACCTTTATTTCAAACTCCCGCGGAAGCTGCGAAACAAGCAGTAGAAAATGACGTACATATTTTAGGAGTTTCCTCATTAGCTGCAGGGCATAAAACATTGGTCCCTCAAGTAATAGCAGAACTCAAAAAATTAGAAAGAGAGGACATTATGGTTATTGTTGGTGGGGTAATACCACAACAGGATTATGATTACTTATTTGAAGCAGGTGCAGTTGGTGTCTTTGGACCAGGAACAAAAATTAGTAAAGCTGCTCAAGAAATTTTAGAAATTATGATTGAAAGTGTTTCGTAAAACAAACTGAAGCAATGAAAAAGACGCTTTTATTCAGTTTATTGTTCACCATTATTTTTTCTATAAGTGCTACTGAAAAGCAAAAGACCTTATTTGTAAATATTGACTTCAAACAAGGTGAATGGCTATTGGTACATGAAGAAATTGAATTCAGTATAGATTCTCAAGGAAATTCTACACGAGAAAATGAAACTGTTTCAATTATATCTGATGTTAAAATTTTAGACACTTTGATTTCTGAAATAAAATGTGATTCTTTAATTCGGTTTGACGGAGGCCGTAAATCATTCAAACATTTTGTAATTACTTTATACCACAATAAAAAACAGCACAGTGCTTTTGTATATCAATACGAAAGCAATTATGAATTAGGAGAAATTAAAAAACACTTCTTACCCGTTGATAAGACAGACCTGACTTGTTTTGGTTACGAGGAATTTAATTTAAAGAGAGCCAACTATGTAAAGCAGCAATCTCCATATGTTTTCTATACGCTGAATGAAAAAGGATATAAATCAATAGATGGGCAATTTAAAGAAGTTAGTAGAGATACTTCTCTTCATCATAAGTTTTTAATAATAATAAGCCTTCATAATGATGGAGAATTGAATTCAAGGAGGGCCATAACAGCGTTTAAAACCGTTTACCCAGAATTAGAAACAGTATATTATGGCATGTTTTCTAATGAAAATTACATGGATAAAGGAGACCATTATTACACCATTGAAATTTTCTGTGAAAAGAATTTTCAGCTTAATCTATCAAAATTAGCAAACAATAAAGTTATTAAAACGTATGATGTAATTGGTACTACTCCTTTAAAGTACTACTTAACAGGATTTGTATTAAAATAATATGTATAAATTTATAGCTATGAAAAAAACAATCTTATTCATTTCACTGCTCCTATTCATCTTTTCGCTAAACGCTCAGAGCATTACGGGTAAATGGAAAACCATTGACGATGAAACTGGAAAAGCAAAATCCATCGTTGAGATTTATAAAAAAGGAGATAAGTATTTTGGAAAAATAGTTGACATACTTGATCCAAAAAAGAAAAAAAACAAATGTAAATTATGTCCTGATTCACGAAAAGACCAACCTGTTATGGGGATGGAAATCATCAAAGATCTTGAAGAAGATGGTGATGAATACGATGAAGGCACCATCTTAGATCCTAATAATGGTAAAATTTATGATTGCAAAATATGGTTAGAAAATGAAAACACCCTCAATGTTCGAGGATATATCATGTTCTTTTTTAGAACGCAAGAATGGATAAGGGTTAAGTAATCTAACTCAGTTTCTTCGATTTTAATCGAATAGAATTGCCAATCACTATAACATCAGAAAAAGCCATTGCTAGTGCTGCAACCATAGGGTTCAAAAAGCCAAAAGCAGCGATAGGGATTGCGACCACATTGTAGAAAAAAGCCCAAAACAGGTTTTGTTTAATGGTTTTTAAGGTGTGTTTACTTATCAAATAAGATTCGTACACCTGGCTCAAATCTTTATCATTTAACAATACTATTTGGGCAGTTTGTACAGCAACTTGTGTCGCATTACTTAAAGATATTCCAACACTGGACTTGGCTAAAGCAGGAGCGTCATTAATACCATCTCCTACCATTATGGTAGGACCGCTCTTCTGGAGCTCATCTATCTTAAGCAATTTTTCTTCTGGTAACCGTTGGCTGTAAACTGTCTTTATGCCTATTGTTTGTGCCAACTCTTGGCATTTACCATCTCTATCTCCACTCAACATAACAGTGTTTAGGCCTTGTTGATTTAACAAGGCAATCGTTTCTGCTACATTATCTTTTAATTCATCTTCAATATCAACGCCTGCAATTAACTCCTTATTTTTTATCAAATAAATAGAATGCGTTTGGTTCGCTGTTAGGTTTTCAGCCAAGCGATAAGACCCTAACTGATAATGATTTCCATGTGCATCTTTAGCTTCAAGACCTTTACCTTTTAACTCTTTAACATCAATTAAATCAACATTAGTGGCGTCTGATTTTAAATATTCTACTATAGATTTTGCTATTGGATGTGATGAATGTTGCTCTAAACTAAACAGTAGATTCTTTAATTCCTGCTCTTCAACTAAAGCATAAAGCTTTGTGCTTTTTATTATAAATTTTCCAGTGGTGAGGGTTCCCGTTTTATCAAAAACAATGTTTTTTCCAATTGCAAATTGTTCTAACGTACTTCCTCCTTTTATGAGTATTCCTTTTTTAGCAGCTCTTCCAATCCCTACCATAACAGCGGTCGGGGTAGCTAATCCCATAGCACACGGACAAGAAATCACCAATACTGCTATACTTTGCATCATAGCTTGTTGCAAGGCGAAATCAAAAACAAAATAAGTCAATACAAATGTTAATGTTGATATTCCTATGACTATAGGAACAAAAATAGCGCTTACCTTATCTCCTAACTTTTGTATCGCTGGCTGGTCTTGCTGCGCATTTTTAACCATTTCTATGATCTTGGAGAGTACCGTTTCATTCCCTACTTTTTCGGCTTTCATTTTAATGGATCCGTCTTCTACAATTGTTCCTCCGACCACTTTATTAGTTATGCCTTTTGTGACAGGTGCACTTTCTCCAGAAATCATTGCTTCATTAACGATGGCATCTCCCCATATTACTTCTCCATCTACGGCTATCTTATCACCAGAATTAAACTGAAGAATATCATTCTCTTTAATGTCAGTGTAATCAACTAACTCAACATCACCATTTGGTAGGACTCGCTTTGCTTCTGTTTTTTGCAATTGGTTAAGCTCTTTGATGGCTGTGGTCGTTTGCTTTACTGAACGATGCTCCAGCACATTTCCAAGCAATACCAATGTTGTTATGGTTGCTGCTGTTTCATAAAATAAGTAATCATGTGCTTCTGGAAGACCTAAATAGACCATTGTTCCATACAAACTATAACCAAAGGCAGATGTAATTCCAATAACAATAAGAACATCCATATTGGGAACACCTGATTTTAAGGAACCAAAAGCACTTTTTCCAAAATGAAGCAATCCGACAACAAAAACAGGTATACACAAACTCAATTGCACCCATACATTATTTAAAATAAAGTCATGGGAAAAGAACATGTGCAAGAAAAGAGGAATGGTAAAAATGAGTGAGAAATAAAACTTCTTCTCTATTGGTGATAGTTTTCCATCCTCATCTTTAACCTTGTCAATAACTTTATATCCTAATCCATTAATACTTGCCTTAATTTCTTCCAAACTTAATTTAGCTGAGTTGGTATAGGAAGCTTCTCCTGTAGAAAAATTCACATTGACATTTTCCATTCCTTTTTTCTCTAATTGCTTCTTTATACCTAAAGCACAATTAGCGCAAGTCATCCCTTCTACGTTAAGTGTTATGTGATTATTTTCGCTCATTTATCACTACAAAATTACGAATAAACGAGTCTCATATTATTTAGAAACAATCAAAAGAAATCTTTTGTCGAATTTCTTTAAGATTTATTTTTTTTTGAAAAAAAGCACTATATTTGCCGTCCTTAAATGGTGGTTGTAGCTCAGCTGGTTAGAGCGCTGGTTTGTGGTGCCGGAAGTCGCGGGTTCGAATCCCGTCTTCCACCCTTTTAATTAAAAAGCCTCTCAATTGAGAGGCTTTTTTTTATTTCTTGTATTTCATTAATAGATTTGGGTAATCAGATATGATTCCATCTACCCCGCGTGCTACTAATACTTCAATTGTTTCGGGATCATTTACCGTCCATACATGTAGTTCTTTCCCCATTTTATGAACCCTATCTATGATGTTTCTTGTAGCATAAACATGTTTTACTATAATTTCATCTACAAAATGATAACGCCTTAATGGTTTTAGGTTTACTCCTTTATCCCACGATAAAGGAAGGTTAGCATGCTTTCCAACAAATAACTTCCCTGTTCTAATCTCTTTATCTAACTTATGAATTCTGAACAATGCCCTATCATTAAATGAAATGACTTTACACCAGTCTTTAGCATCATTGTTTTTTATGACATTAATAATGTGTCTTTCAATGTTAGGATAATACATGAAACTGTATTTCGTTTCAATGAGTAATTCTGCTCTTCCACCAATTAGTTTGATGACCTCATCTAATGTTGGTACCTTTTCTTTAATGTAATACTTATTAAATCTATAACCCGCGCTATGTTTTAGTATTTCATTATAATTTTTTGCTTTAACATAACCAATACCTGTAGTGGTTCTACGTAAGGTACGGTCATGCAATACAATTACAACGTTATCTTTGGTTTGTTGAACATCAATTTCTATACGATCAACACCTAAGTCTAAAGCCAATTGAATAGATGCTAAGGTATTTTCAGGAGCTAAACCTCCTGCGCCTCGGTGACCTGTTACAGTTATCTTGTTGTTAGTCGCCAATTACTTTACAGGAAAGTAAATAAAAGTTCTAACTTCTTCTGGAGCAACTTCTCCTGGATCATCAACATATTCTTCCCAAGATCTTCCATTTTGTTCTAATCCATTTTCTGTTAAATACTTTGTTATTGCATTATACGTTATAGGGCTTTGGTCGTAAGCTCCAACATGAACTCCTTTCACTACTTTTCCTGCATAAGTCGTTCCTGCTTTTACCCTTCCTGTCAGCTCTATTCCTTCTGTTGATTCTACTCTCATTGCACAATCAAATACCCAAATCATTTTTTCCATAGAAAACTCATTGGTAATGCTAATTGGCATTCCCACCGGTTCTATTTCATTGGCTCCTAATAATGCTCCTATTTCACCATAAGCTGCACCTATTTTACCTCCAATAGCCTCAGTATTTAACTCAGACGATTCTTCTATGTAAAACATCGCTTGTGCTTCTACTTCTTCTTGTGTAATCTCAACTGGCGCACTAACCGGCATTTCTTCCATTATCTTCTTTAAGTCTGTTAACCCAGTTTCCAATGCTGGTCCTAATTCTTTTTCAAAATCCATAAACAATAACATCAAATTCATCGGCCATGGCATCTCACCATCAAATCCCCACTGAACTTTTGTTTGGTTTCCATCAACAGACTCAGTAGTAAAATAAGCATTCCCAGTTGATTCAAAAGGCTTAAAAAATCTTAATTGAAAATCGATTCTTACTCCTTCTTCAATCCCCATAATTTCCTGTTCACCCTTCCCAACATCTTCCACTTCACTATCCCATGAGGCTATTGCTCCAACTTCTCCATCAGTCCCTGTAAGTCCTTTTTTCATATCAGGATCCATCTGGTTCCACACACTAAAATTATCTTGGTTTTTTAAATACTTAACATACTCAAATACCGTAGCATTTGATTGATTAATGGTAGTTTCTTTCACCACAGCATATTCTCCATTAATAAATAACGCTGCTATTAAAGGTATCGCAATTAGTATTATTAGTATTACTACTATTCTTTTTACAATTTTCATGTTTTATAAGTTTATTAGGTTAGGATTGTAAATATATCAAAATTATACCAACTCAGCTGCTGAATAATCTCTGAGCTCATTGTAAACACTGTCTCGCTCAATTGGTTGACGATTAACATCCTTAATTAAAGCAATCATTTGTTCGGAAGTCATGACAGGTTTTTGTTCCTCAGCTCCAGCCATGGTATATATTTTTGTAGAGTCATCTACCGTACCATCGATGTCATTTACTCCAAAGGCCAAGAGTAGCTGCGTAGTTTTTCTACCTATCATTGGCCAATAGGCTTTTATGTGATTAAAATTATCAAGGAATATTCTCGAAATGGCGTACATTTTTAGGTCTTCTACTAAGCCGACTTCTTCAATATGGGACATTTGATTGTTCCCATTTCTAAATTTCAATGGAATAAAGGCATTAAAACCTCCTGTTTTATCTTGTAGCTCCCTTAATCGATTCATATGGTCTACTAAATGCTTAGCTTCTTCTACATGACCGTAAAGAATCGTAGCATTGGAAGGCATTCCTACATTATGTGCAGCCTCATGCATTTCCAGCCATTCTTCGCCAGTGCATTTGTCTTTACATATTTGGTCTCTAACCCCTTTATCAAAAATTTCGGCTCCTCCTCCTGGCAATGACCCTTGTCCTGCATCTTTTAGAATTCTTAAACACTCTTCATAACTCACCTTAGCCTTACGGGCCATATATTCTAATTCTACTGCTGTGAAAGCTTTTACATGTAAATCAGGCCGTATTACTTTAATATTTTCTATTAGGTTTTTAAAATATTCTAAGCCCATTTTAGGGTGTACTCCTCCTACGATATGTACTTCCGTTATATCATTTCCATCATACCCCTTAATTGCTTCATAAATCTCTTCTTCACTCAACTCCCATGCATCAAAATCTTCTTTTTCTCTCAAAAACCTAGAATAGGCACAAAATTTACATTCAAAAACACAAATGTTGGTAGGCTCTATGTGGAAATTCTTATTAAAATAAGTTTTATTTCCATGCTTTTTTTCTCTTATAAAATTTGCTAATGTCCCAAGAAAACCAACCTCAGCATGATCATAGAGGTATATTCCTTCATCGCAAGTAATCCTTTCTTCATCCAACACTTTTTCTGCAATCTTTACCAGTGTAGTATCAGTAACTGATTGCTTTAAAACTTCTTGTACAAACTCTTTCGTCATCTATGCTAATTTATTTTAAGCAAATGTAATTATTCTTCATAAAAAAAGAGCCTCGATTTCTCGAGACTCTTTAGCTAACTATAAATATTAAACTTATTTAACTAATATAATCTTCTTAGTTGTCACCTGATCTCCAGATTTAACCTTAACAAAATAAACACCATTAGCTTGTTCGCTCATGTCAATTTTATTAATTCTACTCATAATAGCTGAGTTGCTATATACTACCTCTCCTACTAAGTTAAATACTAAAATTTCAGTATCTTCTATAGAGGTAAGCAATACATTGATTAAATCTTTAGCTGGATTAGGGAAAATATTTACAACTGTATTTGCAGAATTATCTGCAAGACCTGTACTAAAATCAATGTTTATATCATCAAGATACATTTGATTCTCGTAATCTCCTATTCCTCTAAACATTACCATTGCATTTGTTGCAGAAGCATAAGCATTAAGGCTAATTACTTCTTGTCTCCATTGATTTGAAGTTGGAACAAATGATGCTGTTGAGAATGTAGGTGTAGTAGTTGTTAAATTTGTACTTTCCTTACGGTACAATGAATTCCATGTTGCTCCACAATCAGTAGAAATTAACACTTCTAATGTATCAGAGTAAGGTGTTGCAGCAGCTGGATCAGTATATAATTGATAAGCCACTTCAAACGTAAGTGTTGGGTTAACTACTGATGATAAATCTACATTTGGTGTAATGATATCATCTTCTAATCCTTTACTTGTACTATAGTTATAGTAATCCATAAATGCTGAAGCCGCACCAGTTTTCGCTGCAATTGTAGTTTTAGCCCACGTTGTTGCACCGTCATCGTTGTTTGCTGTCATTCCAGCAGGAAGGTAACTACCTTCGAATCCTTCAATGTAAGGTAAACTTAATCCAGAAATACTAACCGTAAAATTAGTTTGCGATGCCGCATCATTTCCAGGACCTAAATCAGCAGTTGCGTTAGGCATAGTTGTATTCGCATCAAATGTATGCGGACCAGCTGTAGTAACAACACTTGGTAAATTAACACTAATCGTATTACCAGAAGCTAAGTTACCTGTCCAAGCGAAAGGCGTTTGAGGTGCACCATCAATTAAATAATTAATGGTAACTGAAGTTAATGCATTGGTACCAAAATTTCTAAGGTCCACAACAGGAGTTATAGTTGCAGAACAAACAGCTCCAGTTGGAGTCGTAATTCCTGTAATCCCGGCATCATCACTTAGTGATGCAATAGGAGCACATAATGTAGCACTAAATCCATTTAATGTAGCTCTTCTATTTGCCGTAGCCATTACATTTTGCATTACTGCTTTTTGACCTGCACTAAAAATATTCATACAGTTGTCGTTAGAGTAATCCATGTAATTTTGGAACATATCTCCAGAGTTACTACATGATGGTCTTGGGTGAGATGGACATCCATTTGTTAATGACGCTTGTGTTGGTGTATCCGCAACAAAATCATTACCACAGTTTGAATCTCCATTGATGTGTCTTAATCCTACCCAGTGACCAACTTCGTGTGTTGTTGTTCTTCCTAATCCAAATTGTCCACCTGTTAATCCGAAAAATTGGTATCCCATTACTGTACCATCAGTATTTGCAGCTCCAGAATTAGGAAATTGAGCATATCCCAATAATCCACCTTGTAATTGACATACCCAGATGTTCATTACTTCATTTGGATTCCACGATGTTGCTGGCTTAATCGTACCATCAATTACACCTGTAGAATATCCAGAAGTTGTATTTCCTACACCAATCGTTGTAGCATCTACTCTATCTACTCCAACTTCAGGTAAAGGTAATCCAGCACTTGGATGACCTGAAGGATAAGTGGTAATTAAACAAAAATTGATTTCACAATCTGCTGCTACTCCAGTAAACATTGCCGGAGTATTACTTGCATCAGCATTTGTTCTTCTAAAATCATCATTTAAAACGGTCATTTGCTCTTGAACCCTGATGTTAGGAATGTTTCTTCCTGTACCTACCCCTTCATTAGAGTTATGGATAATGTGAACAATTGTTGGAATGTTGTAAACCGCTTCAGGAGAACCTCCCATTGCTTGTTGGTTTAAATAAGATGCCACCTTAGGCGCCAACCAGTCTTGAAATGCATCCAATTCTGCTTGAGATACCATATCCATAGTCCCACAAGTTCTGGTAGGAGTAGTTACGGTTTTACCGGGCTTATTTTGTGCTAAAGCACCTGTTGCAATTAAAGCAAAGGCCGATAATAATAATGTAATTTTTTTCATGAGTTTAGTTTTTAATGATTTATGTTTAGTTAGTTTATTCTTAAATAGCTCCCTAAAATTATCAAAAAATGAAAGTTACGTGAACTAATAAACCCTCAGTTATTTGAATCCTAACATGTTATCACAAAAAAAAGAGCCCCAATTTCTTGGGGCTCTCTCATTATAAACTAAAATTCCTACTTAGATAAAATCACTTTTTTCGTTGTGACAGAATTACCTGTTTCAATGTTTACAAAATAAACACCGTTTGGTTGGTCATTCATGTCAACAGTAAACAATTGAGTGTTTTTAGTAGAGTTGAATATTTCTTCTCCTAACATATTAAACACTGTTACTGTAGAGTTAGCTTTATCCGTTAAAGCTACGTTGATTGTTCCTACTGAAGGATTAGGGAAAACTGAAATTTCATTAATTTCTCCTAATAATTCCTTTTCACCTGTAGTGATATCACATATTACTGCAATTGCAGTTCCTTTATAGTTAACTCCATAAGTAGATAAGTCTAACCATCCACCAGTTTCGTTTGCCCATGTCTGGTTTCCAGCAGTACCATTGGCAACTCCCATTGCTAATGAATCTCCTGTAGCAGGAGTAGCACCATGATCATAACCTATGTAAAAATCTCCTGTTAATGCGACAGCCGGAGAAATCGGCATTGCAATAAATTGATTTAAGTTAGCTGAAAAAGCTCCAGTAGTGGTAGCTGATTGATATAAAACAGTATTAGGAGCACCTCCTGCACCGTTATCATCCCAAACTTTTAAAGCAGCTGCTCCAGTTCCTTGAGATTTAACAAACACATAAAGTACATCTGTTAATTCTTTTCCTGTAGTTGAGTAAGTTACTTTAGTTGCCCAACCGTTATCATCGTAACAGTTGTTACCCATAATCAATCCAGCTGTACCTCCAGCACAAGCTCCTGCGTCTTGTCCCCAGTATGCTGCACCATAAGCTTCTGAAGTCCAATCCCATCCAGCTGCTGTTGAATCACAAACTGCACTTCCAACTGGAAGAACTGTAATGTAAGCTGTCTTCATTTCTGTATCACTAGCAGCAGTATTATCTGTCACTTGTAATGAAACACTAAATGTACCTGGAGTGTTATACGTTACAACATGAGCACCTTGAGTGCTTGCTGTTCCTGGAGCAACACCACCTACACCTGTTACATCAAAATTCCAAGCCCAGTTAGTAATTGTATTAGGACCTACTGATGCATCTGTAAATGTTACTGTATTACCAGCAACAATTGTTGTTGCACTTGCATTAAACTGTGCTGTAAGAGCAGCTGGAGTACATAATGTTGTACTAAACCCATTTAATGTAGCTCTTCTATTTGCCGTAGCCATTACATTTTGCATTACTGCTTTTTGACCTGCACTAAAAATATTCATACAGTTGTCGTTAGAGTAATCCATATAATTTTGGAACATATCTCCAGAGTTACTACATGATGGTCTTGGGTGGGATGGACATCCATTTGTTAATGACGCTTGTGTTGGTGTATCCGCAACAAAATCATTACCACAGTTTGCATCTCCATTGATGTGTCTTAATCCTACCCAGTGACCAACTTCGTGTGTTGTTGTTCTTCCTAATCCAAATTGTCCACCTGTTAATCCGAAAAATTGGTATCCCATTACT
>JAJCYO010000165.1 GCA_029262875.1 Flavobacteriales bacterium | reverse complement strand
TGATGCATTGGCGCAGGCCAGACAAATAGGCCAGGCGGTTAACTGGGTCAGGGCAAATGCGGTCAGTTTTGGGGGAAATGCCAACCGCCTGGTGTTGATGGGCCATTCAGCCGGCTGTCATCTGGCAGCGCTTGCAACATTCACGGGTGCCGCAAGAGGGGTGAGAGCGCTGATATGCAACGATACGCGCGCTTATGATTTACCTTTGTTGGCCAGAAACAACAAAGGCAGGATGCCGAGATTATATTCAGCCCTGGCGGATGCCAACAATTGGCGTAAATGGTCGCCGATTTCCTATGTTGGCCAAAGGCGTCAGCCACCGACACTGGTTGCCTGGTCGGGTGGTGCCGGCCGAAAAGCATTATCACTGCATTTTGCCGGAGCACTTCGCAGAGCCGGCGCGAGGGTCGAATTATTTGATGGTTCGGCACGCTATAGCCATAGGGCAATCAATGCCAGGATCGGCAGCGAAAGCGGTGGTATCACCTCTGCGGTCACCAGGTTTATTGATCGCCATATAGGTTGATACCGGTTTTAAATGCTTTCATCAGTTCATTATACCCCTCAGCAGTCAGACAACAACAGTGTGCCCATTTGCCGATCAGTTGGACGGCGCAATGTTCCTGCTTTTTGAGGATGATTTTGCAAATATTTCACTTGTCATTAATCTGAAATCCGCTATAGAAGCCCTGCTGTCTGGAAAATCCCGACAGACAATCGGGCAGGAAAGCAATACAGGCAACAGGTTTTCCAATCTCCCCGGTGAAAATAGTGGAATACGGAGCGTGGCGCAGCCTGGTAGCGCATCTGGTTTGGGACCAGAGGGTCGGAGGTTCGAATCCTCTCGCTCCGACCATCCATCTCTCGAGCAGGTTGTCTCGGTAGGTCACAGGTCGTGCAACATAATTATTACAGTTAATTATTGAAGAATCGCTGCAGGCGGTTAAAAACTCAGGTGGCCATTTGTGGAACAGGGCCAATCCGGAATTGGTTCGATCTGTCGGACCGCGGAGCCTTTCCTGGCGCGCACGCTTTCGCCTAAAATTCGTCCCAAGAATCTTCTTCGACGGCTACCGCTGCGCCTCCAAAGGAGTTCGCGACTTTGCGGGTCATAGCGTGTACCGGTGAAGATGTTTGTTCTGGCCTGACATTATCTGCATTGTTACCTTCTCTGCGACCCCTAAGTCTGGTTTTGAAACCCTTTAACTTTTCATCGATCTTGGCAACCTCTTCGGTTAGTGACAGGCTTGCAGCAGATGATTGCTGTGCCACCGCAGCATTTTGCTGAGTGACCTGATCAATGGCGTTGATCGACTGATTAATTTCCTGAAGCCCGACGGATTGTTCACTTGCCGTGGAAACAATCGCCGATACATGTTCATTGATTTCAGTCACTTCTGAAACGATCAACTCAAGCGCTTTGCCGGTTTCGTTTACCAGTTGGGCCCCGGTCTTTACTTCGTCACCTGAGGTGGTAATCAGTTTCTTGATTTCCTTGGCCGCACTGGCGGAGCGTTGCGCAAGTTCGCGAACCTCCTGGGCAACTACCGCAAATCCCTTACCCGATTCACCTGCACGTGCTGCTTCAACCCCGGCATTGAGCGCCAGCAGATTGGTTTGGAAAGCGATGTCGTCGATCACGCCGATGATACTGGCGATTTCTTCTGCTGATTTTTCAATCTTGCACATGGCAGCGACTGCCTTTTGCACAAATTCACCTGATTGTTCAGCATTGGTCTTGGTGGTTGACACCAGACTGCCGGCTTCCTGCGCTCTTTGGGTGGAGGATTTCATAGCCGTTGCGGTTTCTTCCAGTGCGGCGGCGGTTTCTTGTACGGTGGCGGCCTGTCGTTCGGTGCGCCTGGCCAGATCTCCGGAAGCATTATGGATTTCAACAGAGCCGCTACGAATTTGTGCAGAAGCGCTTCTGATCTCCCCCAGGGACCTGGACAAATTCAAAAAGGCACTGTTGAATTTATCCTTAACCTTTTGATATTCCACCGGAAAATCATCGGTAATTTGGTATTCAAGTTCTCCCTTCGCCATTTTATCTATCGCAAGTTCGAGGCTGCTGACGACGGTTTCATGTATGTTGGCTGTTGCTTCTTCCTGAGCAGCAATCTCCCGCTCCGCCCTAAGCTTTCTTTCCTCTTCCTGTTCAGCCACCAGTTGCTTGTTGCGGAGCGCATTATCCTTGAATACCTCTACAGCACTGGCCATATCGCCGATCTCGTCAGAGCGATCCAAATATGGAACAACGATGGTCATATCACCTTCAGCAAGTCTGTTCATTACCCCTGTGATTTGCCTGATCGGTTTACCAATTGATCTGTAAATATTAAGACCGGTGATACTCAACAACACTATGCCTAAAGAAATCGCTATATAGGTTATGATATTGGTGAATTTTTTCTCGGCATTAAAATCCGAAACAAATTTTTCATTGAGAACAAGAATATTTTTTCTAAAATTGTCGGTTAACAGGACTAATTCATCAATATCGTTGTGTATTTTCTCTGCGACGGTATCAAATGCCGACATCATTTTATTACCACCCTCCAGACCACTTGGACCATTGGCAATATAAGCTTCAGCCATTTTTCTGCCATCTGAATAATAGGGGGG
>JAJCYO010000164.1 GCA_029262875.1 Flavobacteriales bacterium | reverse complement strand
AAATTAGCGAGCTGCATTCTCGCTTTGTATCTTGACAAGGTTTTCGCTACCAAGGTTTTGCAGTAACGGGGGAATCCTCACTAAAATTATTACTTTTAAGCGTTGAACGAACGAAACGCACATTACATATAGTAGCGTTGGTGGTAATTACTGATTAAAAAAAATTAAATATGAAACCAAAGAAAAGACTATGGCATAAAATCCTTTTTATCATTTCCCCTTTGTTAATTTTCGCAAGTGTAAAAAGCCTAATTACTTATGATTATTCTTCACTATCTAAATTGTCCACAGAAACTATCTTACCAACCCTTATCCCATTATTATTATCAGCAGTTATAGCATATTATTTCACAACATTATTCTACTTAGAAATAAAAGAATACTATAGTAAATGGAAAAATAAATCAGATAAAAACCAATGAAACAAATGACTGCTCTATTATTTACTTTCATCTGCCTTGCCTGTGGCATAAATGAAAACAACCCCTCAAATGATGTCGTTAATGTTCCTAATCAAAATATTAACATTGCGAATATTGAAACTGGAAACAACAATCTAATTACAATTGGAAATTGTTGCTCTTTTGAATTGCCTGACGACTTAGAAGTTCAAGCAGGAAGTTGGAAAACATTCAATGACTTAACAGCTAAAAATTTAGGTCTGGAATATCAATCAGATAAATTATGGCTACAACAAAGTGGGTTAAATGAAAATAAACAAGGAAGTAGAGACTCTTACATTAGAATTTCATTTAAATCGATGGAATTACCTGAAAATACGAATATGAACCCTCTGAAAAACCCCAATTTAAACCAACAAGATTTGGCAGATTTTGACCAAATGTTCGACAGTGAAATTAATAATTATAAACTGGCAAAAATTCTACAAATAGAAAAGTCAGTTGTTGGAAAAATTGGCAAGTACTATTCTGTCAAGAAAGCCTTTACATCGAAAATGACTGATAAGCCAATTAAAAAATCTGAAAGACATTTAATCTTTAGCAATTCAAAGGGATATTTAATTGAATTAGAGTATTGGCAACCTGACTATAAAAAATATGACTCATCTATAAACGTAGTTTTTAATTCTTTGAAACTGATACAATGACATAAATATGGAAAATCAATGGTTCGAATGTGAAATAGAAGAAACACCTGATAACTCTGCAAGGAAAATCTACAATTCTGCGCACGGAATAATTGGCGAGCAAAAAGAAAGATTTATTGAAAAATTAATCCAAAACACTGATGAGAAAGTAATTTGGCGAATCCTTTGTCCGCAAGAAATTGTAAGTAAAATCGAAAAATATTATTCTGAAATTCAATTCAAGATAATCCATATAAAAGAAAATTAAAACTACCACCAACAATCGCTATATTTCATAGGGTAGTTGGTAGTATAGAAACTAAAAAGCAATTAATAAACACCGCCAAAACTTTGTTTTGACGTTTTATCGGGAGAAAAAGTTAAAACCCAAATCAAAGATTTGGCTAATTAGTTAAACGAAAATTAAATACATTTAAACACCCTACGCAACATAGCGGGGTCGTTGGCATACATTAAAAATTATACTATGAAAATTAAATTTATAAACCTCATAAAAAACATTTTTTTAATAGGTTTTCTTTTTGTTCAAGGGGTCTTATTCTGTCAAAATGAAGCTAATAATTGGGGGTTTGGTGGATTTGCTGGACTAAGTTTCAATGGAACCACTACTGCTCAAACCACATATAATCTATTCCAACAAGAAGGATGTTCGAGTATTAGTGATAGCCTTGGTAATTTACTTTTTTACACAGATGGAAGAATAGTTTATAATAAGAATCATGTAGCAATGGTAAATGGTTTTGGCTTGGAGGGAGATAACAGTAGTACACAATCTGCTTTAATCGTAAAGCAACCTGATAGCAATTCAATTTACTATCTTTTTACAATTTCAGATGAGTTTTTTACTGATGGGCTCAGATATAGTATCGTTGACATGTCCTTGCAAGGAGGTCTAGGTGAGGTTACTTCAAAAAATATTTATATAGAGGGACAAGCTCGTGAAAAAGTTACAGCCATCCAGCATCAAAATGGAACAGATTTTTGGATTGTAACTCATTTACGTGGAACGAATAGTTTTAATAGTTTTCTGCTATCATCAACAGGATTAAATTTGACACCTGTTGTTAGTAATATAGGTGTGTTTATTTCTAATGGGGTTGATGCTATTGGTTGCATAAAGTCTTCTGTAAACGGAAATAAACTAGCGGTAGCTCGATGGGGGATGAATATTGTTGAGGTATTCAATTTTAACAAATCTACAGGGGGTTTAAGTGGTTTAATAACATTATCTAATTTTATTGGACCGTATGGCTTAGAATTCTCTCCTAATAATAAATTCCTTTATGTTGCAGAGAATCTAGCTACTGGTAGTAATGTATATCAATACAATCTATTGGCGGGGTCGGTTACTGCTATAGAAAACTCTCAAGTGACTTTAGGAAGTTACAGTGCGCAAGTTGGTTCGCTTCAATTGGGACCAGACTACAAAATATATGTAGCAAAGTTTAATGCTGGCACCCTTGATGTTATTGACGAACCTGATTCTCTGGGTATATCTTGTAACTATATTCCTAATGGATTAAATTTACTAGGTAAGAGTTCACGAATGGGATTGTCCAACTTTGCTCCCTCCATTCTTCCTGTTTATAAATATTCTAATCTATGTTTTGCTGATTCAACATCTTTTACCATTATGCAAAATGATTTTGATTCTGTGTTATGGGATTTTGGTGATGTCCCCAGTGGAGTAAATAACAGTTCTATTGATGTTAGCCCGAAACACTTATTTACAGATACCGGAATTTTTAACGTAACTCTTCTAAGATACAAGAATAGTAGCATCTTTTCTAAAAGCTATTCCGTTTACATCTCACCACAACCAGTAGTTTCTATAACACCGTTTAATCCAGATACAATATGTAGCAGTGGAGGTTTAGTTGTTTTACCTATTGGCACTCCACCAGCAGGTAGTTATTTGGGTGCCGGTGTTAGCGGTAGCAACTTTAATCCTGCAACAGCTGGTGTTGGAAGTCATGATATTATTTATACTTATACAAATAGCAATTCCTGCATAAATAGCGATACAACCACTATTACTGTAGAGATTTGTACTGATGTTAACAACATAATTACTGATTTTGGTATCATCATTTATCCAAATCCAAGTACTGGACAATTTACCATCGAAAAACCAAATAATTTAAACAAAAAAGTTCAAGTCAGGTTACTAGATGCTACTTCAAAATTAATCTTAGAAAAAGTTATTCCTATAGGCAATCAAAAAGTAGAGATGGACATCAGGAATTATAGTAAAGGAATTTACTATTTACAGCTAATTGTTGATGATGAAATATTTGTAAAACAGATACTAAAAAATTAAAATAACGATTTGCCAACAACATCTATATTTTATATTGTTTTAGCTTTATCATTTTAAACTAAAGTTTAAAACAACACAAAAACATAGATTGGGCGTTGTAGCCTATTTGAAAATGAAAAATGAGAACGAAATAATAACTAAAGAAATTAAAATAAAAGTATGATATATCCATTTATCCCAATCGGACTAATTGCAGTATTTGCAGTTGTTATTCTCTATCTTTTGATTATTAAAAAAGATATGAAAAAGGTTAAATCTGTCTTGTATCCAGGACTTTTCTTTATAGGAATTTGGATAGTGATTTATTATTTTTTGTTGAGGTAAAAAGCCATTATAGCGAAATTAACTATTGGTAGAACTATAAGAATTAAAATGATTTTTTCACCAGACAAAACTGACCGAAATGGCTGAAACGGATAAGTTGAAAAAACAGGCTACAACAATGTCTATACTACATAACCTAACCTACCAAACCGATTTACGTAGTATAGACTAAACGTTGTATGCTATGCTAAGACAAAGGAAAAATATGATTATACTAACAATGTTGTTGATATATCTGTCTTCTTGTTATGAAAACGCCAACAAAGACACCGAGAAGTTAAATAGCAATATTTTACAATCACAAAAAATCAATACTCAAAATTGGCTTGACCAATTTGACCTTGATGGTGACGGTATTAAAGACCATATCTACTTTGACTTCTCTGGGGGAGCACATTGTTGTTATAAAATAAACATTGTCTTAACCAGCGACAAGAAGGAAAGAACATTTCCCTTTGAAATGGATGGTGGTTATATTGGGGGTATTGACAATAGCAAACCAGACCAATTTGACATACGAGATATTGACAATGACAGGTTGCCGGAAATATTAATGAGAATACAAACATATAATGGTGGATCTAAGGCAATACCGGTAAAATGGCAGACGGAGTATGGTATTAAAAGCAATCATATAGTAATTGAATACAAAGGTGAACAATTAACAATAAGGGACTATAAACAATAAACACACAGCATACAACAATGCTAAAAAACCATAGCCCTAACCTACCAAACCGTTGCTACTCTTTTTAGCAAGGCCGTTGTAGGTAATGAAGGTACGATAAAGGGACATAGTTTACAAAGTTAAAGGGACATCCTTTACACTTTTTAAGGAGTAATTTGGAGTAAAAAACAAATTACTTACTATTTAATTTACCCAAATCAGGAGTACCTATACGTTTAAAAATAGTTTCTACCTGCAAAGGAGTTAACAATCTTCCAGTTGGTTTTCCCATAAACTTGTACAAAGGAGTTATCCACCTGTTAAAAGTTCTCAAGTCAACACCATAAGCTTTAGCCAATTTTGTTTTAGAATAAGGTTTTACAAAGTCTTTTATGTTCATTGGAACTGAGATTTTCAGATTAATAATAGTTAAACGTAAAAAAGTAGCCTTCTAGCATAAATATTGACTCTAAAACAACTTTTTTATTGATTTTTTTTGAAAAATCAGCCCCAATTTTGAAAAAATCATAAAAAAAGGAATGGAATATCAGATTTTGAGAATTTTCTCTGAAAAATGGGGTTGGCTGTTGAAAAACAGATTTTCTGAGAGGATATTCAAAGGAAATTGATATAAAGAGGAGAAAATCAAGTGGCAACTCTATTTTCAGCGTAAAAACTAGAAGTAAAGTCAAAATTATGAGCAAATCCCCTTCCATTTTCAATAAATCATGGAATAAA
>JAJCYO010000163.1 GCA_029262875.1 Flavobacteriales bacterium | reverse complement strand
TTTACTGGTCCAGTAATATCTATGGTAAAGGGTTGTGTTCCAGTAATCGTATCACCGCTCCATACCCAAATTCCTTCTCCAACAGCTACTGCGTTAGAAGTATTTGTTGCTGCAACAAATCCAGAATCCATAATTCCTGGCTGGATTTCATCATAAAAATAGATAGAGGCCCATGGGTTAGCGGCTGTTGGCCATAAAGGAAAATCAGATCCAGTAAATCCACTGGTTATAAAATCATCGTTAAAATCACCTAATGTTGTACCTGAAATAGCAGAGGTTAAAAACCTCCAATTGGTTGATCCTGCATCAACATAACGTTGCATGGTTACATTTCCAGTAATAATTCCTCCTGTAATTTCCGCTATACGAGCTGTTCCAAATTGATCTGATAGAATAGTTAATAATCCATTGGCATTAAAAAGGCCATTTGTTAAGGTCAGTTGATTTCTTAAATTGAAGTTTCCAGAACTTAGGTTGACAGTATTAGAACTATTAACAGTTATATCATAAAATTCAAGAGTAGAGCCAGACTGAATATTTTGGCTGGCGGAATTATTGTTAAAAGTAATATTCTGATTATTATGGGTGTATGTACCATTGTGAATAAAATCACCAGAGACATTAATATTACCAGTTGCAGCTTGATTTAATGATCCATTAATGGTAACATCATGAAACTGCCAATTGACAGAAGTTCCTGTTAAGGTGGTGTTTCCTTGAAAAATTGCATTCCCACCTGTAGCATAAACAGTTCCACTATTTGGAAAATCATTAGTATTATTAAAAATTATTGTGCCGCCAGTCTGTATTAATGAATCTGACCCTTCTAATATTAATCTGTGATTAATGTTTAATGTTCCTCCTGTAACTCTAATTTTAAGTCGTCCAATAGGAACACCATTTTTATAATCAACTTTTATACTATCGGATAAAGTCACATTCCCACCCGATACAAGAAACTCAGTATTGTCACTAATAGATTTCTTAAAAGATGTGTTGCCATTGTTAATAAATACCCCTCCAGTGATGTTTAATAATGCAGAAGTGTTTGTTCCTTGAGAATTACCGTCTAATTGAACTGATGACTTATCTCCGGCTTGTACAGTAATAGTTCCTGATTGCAGGTTAAGAATAGGATTATTTCCATTTTTCCCTTTAATTTTGAGCTTTCCTTTATTGTTTCCATCTGCATTTACAGTTAGAAATGATGCTCCCGTATTTTCATTCATAGTAAAAATAGACCCTGTTTCAACGGCCAAATCCTTTGTAATAACTATCACACCTCCTGTTATCGTGAAATCACCCCCTTTCCTTACTTTGATACTCCTGTTTCCTGTAACTGTTAAAATCCCTGAAGATACAGTTACAGAGGTCTTATGGGTTGTTGAGAAATTGTTATCTATTTTTATGTCTCTTGTTGTGGTTAAATTATTGGAAATAAACAATTTACCTCCTTGAAGTAAATCAACCTTATTAGGAACAAAAGTTGATGAATTTGAAATAATTGGATGGGCTTTAGCACCTGTGTAATTAGCAATACTATCAATTTCGATGTCATCTCCATTCGCAGGCAATCCTCCCTGCCAATTTGCAGCATTTTCCCAATCTGAATCTACATTCCCTGTCCAAAGAACTTGAGCTACAAGATTAGGGCCTAATGAATAGGATAAAATAAAAATTAGTGTTATTAATATTTTTTTTAAATAAAGCATTTTTTTAACTCAAAATTATACGTAATAATACCTACTTTAACTACGTATTATTAACAGTAGTACTAACTAAATATACTTAATTTCTTATCTCGATTAGGGTAATTTTAGACAGACTACCTAATTTAATCGATAAAGCAGCAGCATTAGTTGCATAATGTGTACTATTTAATAATCAATTTTTGACTATACATCTGGTTTTCTGATGTGGCCGTAATTAAATATATCCCAGCAGGAATTTCCTTTTCAATAGGAACACCTATTAGTTTTCCATTTTCAATGTCTACAACGACTTTAGAATAGAACTCTCTCCCTTTAATGTCTCTCAACACAAGTAACAATTCGGTCTCATATATATTCTTAAACTCTACATGAACAGTTCCTCCAACAAGAACAGGACTAGGAAATAAACTAATCAATCCATCATCTGTATTGTCTTTAATAAATCTAACTGGCACTATGTTTGAGTAAGAGTATTTACTATCAAAATCGATTTGTTTTAATCGATAATAGGATATTCCTGTTAAGGGTTGATAATCGGTTTCAAAATATTCTAATGTTTGGTTACTATTTCCAGCCCCACTTGACATCATAACTTCTTCCCAAGTTTTTGCATCAACACTTCGTTCTACTATAAAGTAATCATTGTTTGTTTCAGATGCCGTGACCCATTTTAAATCTACTTGTTCGTTATTAACGTTTGCTTCAAAACTTATTAATTCTATTGGTAAAACGGGAACTATATTTGGGTCCAATCCTTGACCATATAAATCGGTATTTCCTGTTACAGTTTTGTTTCTATCATCTTCCCAAATGGCAATCCACTCTGTTGCTCCACTTTTAAATACAAACGGTTTTTTTTGTGCATCAATGGCTGTACATACTGCAATTCCATTTACAGTACCCAACATCACTCCTCCGGTATCAATTACTTGTAAATATATATCTTCAACACCCCCTGTTCTAGCATCTTCCCATACTACTAAAGTTTTACCATTATTAGCCTCAGAAATATCAGGTCTTTTTTGAACATCTACTGCGTTACTTACAACATTTCCATCAACCAACCACCTTGTATTTCCATTCCCATCAACTCGCTGAGCATAAATATCTTCTGTTCCTGTTCTAAAATCTTCCCATGTTATAACAGCTCCCCCATAAGAATCGCTAGCAATAGCAGTTCTTCGTTGTAATCCTGCTGCGCTGCATATTAGATTTCCATTTACAGTCCATTGTACTATTCCTCCAGCATTTACTCTTTGCGTGTATATATCTTCTGACGCACCTCTTTTATCACTCCATGAAATAATTCCACCGTTTACTCCATCAGTAGCCACTTTAGGAGCTTTTTGATCATTAGAGGAATTACAAATAACAATACCATTAACAGCCCATTGTACTACTCCTGAAGAATTTACACGTTGTGCATAAATATCAACTCCAACCCTTTCATCTTTCCATACAATTATTGCCCCTCCTAATCCATCTTCTACCATATGTATATCTTTCTGCTTTCCTGCTGCATTACATATAACAACACCATTAATTGTCCATTGTATCACTCCTGCAGCATTTACACGTTGTGCATAAATATCTTCTGTTCCACCTCGAGCATCTTCCCATGCTATAATTGCTCCTCCTGAACCATCACCAATCATCCAAACTTTATCTTGAGTTCCTGCAGCATTACATATTAACACTCCATTAACTGGCCATTGAACGACACCATTACTATCTATTTTTTGAGAATAAATATCATCTCCTCCCGAACGACTATCCTGCCAACTTGCAATTGCATTATTAAATCCATCATCGGTAACTTTTGGTCTATCTTGATCAGCACCAGCAATTGTAGCTATAGCAACACCATTTGCAACAAATTTTATATTTCCCCATTTGTCAATTCGTTGACAATATACACTCTCATCTCCTCCTGGTATATCTTGTCTGTCATCAGTAAATATACTATAGCTTCCTCCTACACCATCACTGCAGGCCCAATAATCTTTTAAATCACCCCCTGTTGCGGCACTAGATGTAATTTGCACATTTGGAACACTTAAGGCTGGCCATTGGGAATAAGCATCTGTATTGAGCAAAATCATTACAAGAAAAAATATTGGGGGAAAAAGTCGTAAGTCTAATTTCATAACATTCGGTTTTAAGTAATATATACGGGATGAAACGTATTAGTACGTACGTCAACATACGTAGTTAAGTTTCTTTTTTATAAAGAAATAACATTTTTATGCCAATTTCTTATACATATGTTGAGAAAATTAAAGGTCTCTATAGCAAGGATTTTCTTATTCTACTTAATTGAGTCGGAGTAACTCCTAAATATGATGCTATATGTGTAAGGGATATTTCTTGTTCTATGGTGGGGGTTTCTTTTTTAAGAATAAGATATCTTTCGGTTGCATTTAATGTCAACAATTCTAACTCTCTTTTTTCTTTAGCAACAAACAAATTTTCTAAAGACACCCTACCTAAACGCTCTATATTTCTATATTCATCGTAAAGCTTTAGCATGTCATTATAACTTGCCGTAAATAATGTACAATCTGTTAGTGCTTGATAGCTTAATTTATTTGGTTGTTTTGTTATTAAGGATGAATAACCGCCAACTGTTTGAAACTTGGTAAAAAGCTGTTTATTTACTTCTGTCCCATTGCTACTCATAACATATGCTCGAACTACACCTTCAACTAATATTCCCATTTTTAATTCTTTTTCCCCAGCTAAAGAAAAGTATTCTTTTTTATTTAAAGTTGCTGGTTCAAAAATGGAGATAAAAGCTTTAAATTCTTCTTTTGTAAGAGGATGTATATTATTAATATGATAGTGTACTTCTTTTAGTTTTGCATCCATAAACTTGGCTTAAATCACTAACATTTTCATTTAAGTTTAACAGCTATTCCAAAATTAAATTAATGATTATTGTAAATAAAAATCTTTTTTACGCCAAATTTATATACATATGTTGAGAAATACTTAGAAATAGGAAGAATGTAATCAGTTACTTAAGAAAAAAATTAAGCAACCAAATTATTTTCGATTGCATAACGTATCATTTCCGCTGTATTTCTCACTTCAAGTTTTGACAATATGTTTCTTCTGTGGGTTTCTACCGTTCTTCCACTAATGCACAATATATCTCCTACTTCCTTATTGGTAGACCCACCTGCAATGTATCCTAATACTTCAGTTTCTCTTTCGGATAATGCCGAAGATTTTGGCTTTTCGCCATTCATCAATGAATTGATCATGGTAACAGACACTTCATTGCTATAATATTTTTGCCCTGAAGCGACTACCTTAATCGCTGAAATCAATTCATCTGTTCCTGATTCTTTTAAAATATACCCTAATGCACCAACCTTTAGCATACTCGTTATGTAGGTTTCTTCTGCGTGCATTGTCAAGGCTAAAACGTTAACATTTTTAAAGTTTTCAGCAATAAACTCTGTAGCATCAATCCCATTCATTTCTGGCATATTAATATCCATCAACACAACGTCAATTGAATCAGAATTATTGGTAAGGTAATTAATTACCTCTTTTCCATTACTTGCTTCAGCAACAATTTCAAATTCTGGATTCTTCTTGAGCATTAATTTAATACCATCCCTGATAATTAGATGATCATCCGCTAATAATAATTTTATTGTACTCATAATATCTGTTTTTTATAATGAAATATTAATTTTTATTTTGGTTCCTTTTTTAATTTTATTGTCAATTTCAAACGCTCCACCCAAATATTCTATTCTCGATCTCATGTTTCTTAATCCTATTCCTCCGCTTTTAGGGTTTCTTAATGTTCCTTCTGCTATACCGACACCATTGTCTTCAATTTCAATAGATAATTCCTTACCTTTTTTTATCACACTTAAGTTTGCCTTGGTCGCTTTTGAATGTTTAATTATATTTTTAATAAGCTCTTGCAGAGTTCTGTAAATACCCATTTCTATTTCCTCCTCAAATCGAACATCCTTAATGTTATGATTAAATGTAAAGTTTAAACATGACGATGTATTTATACTACCTACTATTTCATTAACCGCATAAGCCAAGCCAAACTGGCTTAATAACCTACTCATTAATCCATGAGAAATGCTTCTTGCTTCTTGAACTGCTTGAGTTAATAGATCAATAGAATTATTAAGTACTTTTTTTGATTCAATGTCCAGGCCATCACTTGAGTCGCTCACTGCGCTTAAATTCATTTTAGTAGCCAACAATACTTGCCCTAATCCATCATGAATCTCCATCGCAAATCGTTCTCTTTCATGTTCTTGTGCTTCAATAACTTCTTTAATCAAGTTGTTTTTAACCCTTTTTTCTTCTGTAATATCAATTTGTATTGAAATGTATTGGTCTATTATCCCCTTATCGTTTACAATTGGTGACACGGTTACATAAATCCAATAAATTGAACCGTCCTTTTTTCTATTTCTAATTTCACCTTTAAAAGTTTTTCCCGCTTTTATGGTTGCCCAGAAAAGTTTCCATTCCTTTCTTGAATGATAATCAGAGTTAAATATTTTTGGTGTTTTTCCAATAATTTCTTTTCTGCTATAACCAGAAAGAATTTCTAATCTTTTATTGATGTCTTTAATTTGTCCTTTAGCATTTGTGAAAAATACTGCCGAAGTACTATCTAATGCACTCCTTAAATCCAACACTCGTTTTTGAGCTTTTCTTTCCTCCGTTTTGTCCGCAATAAATGCGATACTATAATCTACTTTATCGGCAGTATCAAAAGTCCACTTTACTGTAACATGACAATCTATGACATTACCATTTTTATGCAAATATTTTTTATCAAAACTGTAATCTGTTATTTTTTCTTCCTGAATCTTTTCAAATAAGGTTATGCTTCGTTTTAAATCATGTTCATAAGTAATGTCTTTAAAATCTTTTTTTAACAACTCCTTCTCGGTATAACCAAGCATTTCACATAAACGTTTGTTCACAAACATAAACTTACCTTCTTTGCTTGTTTTTACTATCCCTTCTGTAGTGTAATTAAATATATCAGTTAAATCTGATTCCCGATTGGCCAATTCTTTTTTCAATATCGCATCATGAATTACAACTGCTACCAATTGAGTAACTTCTTCTAACAAATCTTCATCTACCTTTTTAAAATAATTAATGGTTTTGGATCCAAAATTAAAGGTTCCTATTACCTTCTTATTAATTACAATGGGGCGTATATAATAGGATTTAATTCCATCTTCACCATTCTTTTTATCCGATTCATTCACATGCTTTAACTTACTAATATCACCTATGTAAAAAGGTTTTTGATTTAAAATTGTTTCTAAACAAGTTAACTCTTTAAAAGAGATAAAATCTCCAACCTTTATTCCATTAATCGTTTTATACTTCGTTTTAAGTACTAAAACCTCTGCTCTTTCGTTATCGTAATCAAGTAAACCTACACTTACTCTATCTACATCCAATACATTTTTGGTAATTATTTTTAAGGCATCATTTAACATCTCAGAAAAAGGCTTTGTTGACAACAGTGCCTTTTCTATTTGATGTAAAGTATTTAACCTTTTTTGAGCAAATTCATTTTTCTTTGTCGAAATAACGCTTTCTGTTACATCTTTGGCATTAAATATTAATTCATTGCTCTTATTTCTATCTTTATTTAAAGATATTTCTAAATATTTTTTATGCCCCTTTTTGTCGTATATCTTTAATATATCAGTCCTACTACTATGAGATTTAGCAGCTCTGTTTTTTATAAGTTCTGTAGAATTTTCTAATTTGATAAAATCAGTGATATTTTTTCCCATTAGTTCTATTGGTCTATAGCCTATAATTTTTTCTGAAGATTCACTAACATAAAGTATGGTACCTTCTTCATTAATTATCCCTATAATTTCTGATGAATTTTCTACCAATGAACGATAGTGATTTTCTTTTTTAATAAGCGCCTCTTGCCATTGTGTTCGCTCAATAACATATGCAACCTGAATGGAAATAAACTTCAACAATTCAATGTCTTCTTTGGTAAAATGATACCCTTTTATGTAAGACTGCATCACCATTACACCAAAACATTTCCCTTCCCCTTTCAATGGCACACCAACATAACATTCAGAAAGTTCTCCTCTCACGATCAGCCTCTCTTTTTTAATTATTTCTTGTAATCCTTTTTTATCCTTAACTATTACATTTCTAGATTTGATGATATATTCGGTAAGGCCATTGGAAAAAGGAACTCTATATTCAGCCCCAAATTCTTTAGAATTCTCATCTGTAAAAACAGGCATATAAAGCTCATTCTTCTTGGAATCATGTAAGGCGATATAAAAATTAGAAACATTCATAACTTTACTTAGGGTGCCTTGAATGAATTCCGCCAACAACCTAATATTTGTCAACCTTCTTTGAGATTTTTCAGCAATCAAATATGCCATCTCAATCCTTAAATTCTCTATGTATTTTTCCGTTACATCTTTTAATACTCCCCTTAAAGAAAAAGCTATTTTTTTTGATTCATCTCCGTCAATTAATTCACAATCTACCTCGACATGTAGTAAGCTCCCATCCTTCTTTTTAAAGGCCAATGGATAATTTTTAACCTTCTTCTCAATTTTAATCAATTGAAGAAAAGCCTTCCTTTCGCCAGGTTCAGCATAAAAATCACCAAAATTTAAACTTCTAATCTCCTCTATTGTATAACCCAACGTTTTTTCAACAGATGGAGATATCACTAATTCTACTTGTTCATTATTTTTATTATAATCTATCAAGAAAAATACATCTTGAAAATTCTCAAAGACTTCTTGAAAACTTTTGTTTGATAATATCAATTCGTTTTTTAAGGCTATCCTTTCCAATTCGAATTCCGTTTTACTTTCAACCAGACTTAATAAATTTTTCAATTGTTCAACCTCTTTAAAAGGTTTATCGTCCATTACGACAACAATTCCAACCGCATTCTCACTCAAATCAAAAAGGGGCAACCCGATATAACCTTCTATTCCAAAAGTTTTTAATTCTTCATCTTTTGGAAAAGACTGTTGTACACTCTTAGGGTAAATACACAACTCACTATCAATAACCGTATTACAAGGTGTATTTTCTAAATCATACTCAAATTCCTCTACATAAGTATTATTCGCATAGAAAGAATGAGTTGATACAGTATGATTATTTTCGTTGTATTTTCCAATAAAAGCATATTTTGTACCTGTTTCTTCGCATAAAAAAAGAACTAACTGGTCAAAATAATTTTTCCCTGATTTTTTGAATAATTGTATAAGCTTATTATCAAACCTATTGTCCTTTTCGGCAAGCTCAATATTAACTGTTTCAGTATTTTCTGATTCCTTATACATGTAAAGTTTTAATACTGATAAATTTCTAAATAAAAAAGGTAAGCGACAATACCCTGTTTTACTGAAATTAAGAATCATTATCTACGTATTTATACGTAGGAATTAAATAGTTAGACGCCATACCAACAACTACTTATTTAACGTAAGTGTATTTCACTGTAACTAAGTACTATTGTTCATTTTTGTAAGGGTATAGCGCACTTAAAATTTAGTAAAATATACTGTTTTTTCAAGCTTTCATAGTATCTAACTTTACTATAAATTAATAAACTAAGTGTATTATGAAAAATGTATATAAAAAGATTGCTACTTTAATTCTTATCAGTTTAATAAGCTTAACGGCTTTTACTCAAAACAACAACGCTTTTAGATTCAAAATTTCTGGTAACAACTATTCCGATGAAACTATTATAAGGTTAGTAAATGGAGCTTCTCAAAATTTTGATGGAAGCTATGATGCTTGGAAATTATTTAGCCCAAATCCAAATGTACCTTCTATATACACACAAATAACTCCAGGACAAGAATTATCGATTAATGCTTTGCCAGAATTTACTGAAGACATGTCAATTACAATCTACACCAACATTCCAGCAAACGGTATTTATACAATAGACATAGAAGAAATTTTTGCACTAACCTCTAACTATAAAATAAGCTTAACAGATATTTCATCTACAACTCACTATAGAATATTAGGAGATACTTCTTTAGTTTTCAATTTTAATACACAACAGAATTCCCCTTCTTTTACTTTTAATATTTCTACATCTTTAGTTACTACCCCAACGAACGAAACTTGCTTTAACATGAATGATGGATCTATAATGGTCAACAATGCAGGAAATACAGATTGGGATATTCAAATATTGGATGCAGCTAATAATACCATTGTAAACAATAACTCAAACTCAAGCCTTAACAATTACAATAATTTACTTCCAGGGAATTACACTGCACAAGTGAGTAGTAAAGGAATTGTGGATGAATTTTCTTTTACCATTAGTCCTGCTGCAAATTTAACTTCAGATTTTAACCTTAATAAAGATACCGTTTATATTTCGGAAGGTGGGGAAATTAACACAACCAACAATTCGTTAAATGCTCAAAACTATACTTGGGATTTTGGTGATGGTGGTTCCAGTTTTGACATCAGTCCTATTTACAACTATTCTTCAACTGGAAATTACGTTGTTACGCTTTCTGCAAGTAATAATAATTGCACCGAGGACAATACAAAGCAAATCACGGTTTTACAATCACCAAATGTAATTACATCAATTAACAACATCAATACTGAAAATATTCAATTAGCTAATTTAGGAAACGGGAATTACCAATTGATAACAGCTGAGCACTCCAACAAACAAATTATGGTTTATGATATTAATGGGAAATTAGTTTTTGAGGATGTCTCCGTTAATGATATTTACAATTTATCCTTATCAAACAATTCTTCTGGAATTTACATTTTAAATGTAATGACTAAAGATGGTCAGTTTTTGAAAGAAAAATTATACCGATAATTAAGAAATTAATTTTTGGCGGAGCATAAACTCTAATTGTTTATTGGCTTGAATTAGACTTTTGGTTAATTCTTGATTTTCCTTACGCAAACTATAAACTTCATAAGCTTGATTGATCGTCATTTTGAGGGATTCATTATCCCAAGGTTTAGAAATGTATTTATAAATCTGCCCTTCATTAACCGCATTAATAACCGCATCTATATCAGAGTAACCAGTAACTAAAATTCGTATAGGGTTTGGATGCGTTGTAATAATGGATTGCAAAAACTCTACTCCTGTCATTTCTGGCATTCGTTGATCTGTTAAAATAATTTCAATATCGTCTTCATCGAGAATTTTCTTCCCTTCTTTAGCAGATTCAGCAATAAAAACGTTGTACACCCTACGATAAGAAGCTTTAAATGCTGACAAATTACTTACTTCATCGTCAACATAAAGCACATTAATTTTATTTTTTTTGCTCTCTTCCATAGCTCATTATACGATTAAATTAAGAAAAGATTACATCAAAATCATCCGTATTTTAATTAATTCAATATCGGTATAAATACGTAGCAAAAATATTATTATTTTCACTAATATTAATTATTTAGTTTGAAATTGAAATAAAGTTGATGGAAAAATCTATTACAAATTGGTTATCAGATAATAAGGTTGTTCCCGAGGAGCAAGTATATACTCCTATTTTTTTCAATTTATACATAGAAAAATCCAAAGATGAACTTTTCGAATTATTAAAAAATAATCCTACAATTGAGGTATGTGATGAAATAAATGGACAATTAGAAGAGCTCATAAAGTTAAGACACCCTAAAAAGAAATTTACTCCAGACGAACTGAACCAGACAATTGAAAATCATTTAGATAATACCCCTATAGATGAATACGGGATTTGGATATATTATCCATGGTTAAACAAACTCATTCATTTGTTAGATAAAGAAGAGTTTATTGAGGTACGTACTAATCGTAATCAGTACAAAATAACTCCTGAAGAAGAAGAAATTTTGGCAGATAAAAAAATTGGAATAATTGGATTATCTGTTGGTAAAGCCATAGCTTTAACAATTGCATTAGAACGTATTTGCGGAGAATTAGTCATTGCTGATTTTGATATCATTGAACTTTCTAACTTAAATCGAATTCAAACCGGAGTTCAGAATTTTGGTGTAAAAAAGACCATTGTTGTTGCCAGAGAAATTGCGGAAATAGATCCTTTTTTAAAAGTAACCTGTATGCATGATGGGTTAACAGAAGAAAATGTTACCGACTTTTTCACTAAAAATGGACAACTGGATATATGCATTGAGGTTTGTGATGGGTTACACACTAAAATATTTGCTCGTCAAAAAGCAAAGGAATTGGGTATTCCTGTAGTAATGAATTCTAGTGACAGAGGAACTACTGACATTGAACGTTTTGATCTAGAACCTGATTTACCCATTTTGCATGGGTTAATTGACCATTTAGACTTAACATTGGTAAAAGAAGCCAAAACCAATGAAGAGAAAGTACCTTATTTATTACCGATGCTTGGAGTTGAAACTTCCTCAGAAAGGTTAAAAGCATCAATGCTCGAAATTGAAGATACCATTACTACATGGCCACAATTGGCATCGGGTGTTATTTTTGGTGGAGGTATTTGTACCGATGTTTGCCGCAGGATTTTACTCAATCAATTTACAAAATCAGGTAGATATTTTGTAGATACAGAAGAACAGATTAACGATAGTGTTAAAGATTATATCTCTGCAAATAAGGTAAAAAAAGAACAAGTCAATTTTATCCCTAAGACCAATATAGAAGATTATTTAGAAGCACTAAAGGAAGTGAATGAAAAATTATTTGCTCATAATAGTAGTTCCAGTTGTGATTTACTTAATGTAGAAGTTGAAGAATTAGTGAAATATGCAATTATGGCTCCTTCTGGAGGGAATGTTCAGCCATGGAAATGGTTATTTAAAAATAAAAAATTGATGCTATTTAATGACGTTAATAGATCTGAATCCATTTTAAACTATAAAAATACTGCCTCGCTTATAAGTATTGGTGCTGCAACGGAAAATTTAATTTTAAAAGCACATCAAATGGGCTATGAAGTCGAGTTAAATAAATTTCCTTTAGGTTCTGGTAATGATTTAATCGCCATATTTACATTTTATAAAAACGCATCCGAAAACGTAGAAAAACATATCCATGATAATTTAATAGAAGTAGTTCCTACAAGGTTAACTAACAGAAATTTAGGAGAAAGAGTCCCTCTAAAAGAAGAAGATGAAAAATATTTCAACGAAGTCGTAAGATCAATAAATGGTGCTAAACTGAAAATATTTAAAGACGCCATTAAAATAGAAGAGTTAAAAGAAATATTGGCTGAAGTGGACAAGCTATTCATGACAAATAAAGCCGGTCATACACATTTTATACATGAAATTCGATGGAATAAAAAGGAAGTGGAAGAAACTAGAGATGGTATTGATATTAATACTATTGATTTAACACCAACAGAAAGAGCAGGATTAATTGTTTCTAAAAATTGGAATGTCACCAAACATATTAAGAAATGGAAGTTGGGTAATGAATTTGGTAAACTGTCTAAAAAAGCAATAGATAGTGCTTCAGCACTTGGAATGATTACTATGCCAAAATTTGATGCTGACAATTTTTTTGATGGAGGAAGAGCCATTCAAAAACTCTGGTTAGCTTCTTCCGAAAGAGGAATTGCTTTTCAACCTATGTCTATAAATACATTTTTATTTGCAAAAGTAGGAGATGGTAATTTTGATGATATTGAAGAAATAAAAAATGAAATGGTTGTTCAATACGACAAGTTGAAACAAGTTACTGGCATGGCATCTAATGAAAAGGATGTTTTTTTCTTTCGATTAGCATCTGTAAAAGACCCTAAAGTAAAAGCATTGAGAAGATATGTAAAAGATGTTTTAATGTATGAGTAAAACACAAGAATATAACGTTTTTGCATTTAGAGCCATTGATGAACCTGAATTGTGCGAACAATACATTGATGGGCATGTAAAGGTCTTAACAGATTATGGAATTACTAATGTTACAACCAATAATAATTTATGGGCGAAAAATCCTAACATTTATTGTGTAGTAGCTCAGGACAATCAGTCTAAAGTGTTAGTAGGAGGGGTTAGGATTCAAATTGCTGATGGAATCCATCCATTACCGGTTGAAGAAGCAGTTGGAAAAATGGATGGAACTATCTATAGTAAAGTAACCCATTATGCCTTAAATGGAGGTATAGGTGAATCTTGTGGTTTATGGATTTCAAAAAAAGTAAAAAATTTAGGTATTAGTAGATATTTAATGTGGGCGTCAATTTCTTCTGCCATCCAGTTAAATTTCAGCACCATGCTTGGCATCTGCGCTGGATATACCTTGAAATTATTTGGTGAAATCGGATTTGTTATTGACGAATCTCTTGGCAATCATGGGGATTTTCCTTATCCCAATAGCAATTATATTGCTCATGTTATAGGAATATTAAATGCAATAACTATAGAAACCGCAGCACAATCTGATAAAGATGTTATGTTGTCCTTAAGAGATACCCCTAATCAAACTAGAATCGAAATAAATAGAGGTTTTAAATCTACTATTTCTTATCAACTTGTTTATGATAACGTTTCACAAGTAAACTATAAGGCTATAGATAATAACACTATCGTATGAATAAGTTAATTACTTCAACATATTATTTCAAGGTAATGTTATTGTCTCTTTTTTATTTGATAACTCAAAATGCTGTTGCCAAAAACACAATAGAGTATGAAAACATTAATGAGATTAAATCAATTGGATCATCTTTATTAATTTATGAAGACGAATCTAATGCATTAGGAATTGAAGAAGTTCTCTCTAAAAAGTTTATCAGCACAAAAAATCAGGTGCCAAATTTAGGGATTTCCGAATCTACTTTCTGGATCAAATTTTCTATTAAAAATTTAACAAACCAACCCCAACTAATGTTAAACTTGGCATTACCTACATTAGATAATTTGATTTTTTACTATCCGAATTCCAATACGAACAACTACACATCAATTAATGCTGGCGAGCAACTTCCCTTTTACGACAGGAAATATAAAGACCCTGATTATCTTTTTGATTTATACATCCAAAAGGAAAAAACTGAAACATATTATCTGAAGATATCAAGTAAAGAAGCTATACAACTTCCAATCTCTGTCGGAAGCAAATCCGTTATTCTGAATCAAGTTAAGAAAAAAGATATTTTGTCAGGAAGCTATTTTGGGTTAATGATGGTAATGATTCTATATAATCTATTTATCTACTTTTCAGTAAAAGATAAGAGCTATGTCTATTATGTAGTTTACATTATTCTAATATTACTAACACAAACAAGCCTTCAGGGTTATCCATTCCAGTATTTATGGCCAAACCATCCTAAAGTTGCTCAAAATAGCCTATTCATTTTCCCTTCCTTGGTAGGAATCGCATCGATGGTGTTTATGAATGTTTTCTTGAAAGTAAAATTCTATTATAAAACGCTTTTCAATCTATCTTTTTTACTATCTATTCCTTACATAGTCTCAATATTTTTTGCTCTTTTTCAATCATATAAGATAAGTTTCATTATAATGGAAGTTAACGCTATGATTGTCTCAATATATATGCTAATTACAACGATAAAAATTGTAAAGAGAGGCTATCAACCAGCAAAATATTTCTTGGTAGCCTGGGTTATTTTTCTTTCTGGTGTTATCATTTATATTCTGAAAGATTTTGAGGTGCTGCCTTTTAATAATTTTACCCGCTACACCATGCAAATAGGTTCTGCCATAGAAACCATATTACTATCATTTGCTTTAGCTGCCAGAATAAACATTTATAAAAAAGAAAAAGAAGAATCTCAACAGAAAACGGTAGAAGTATTAAAAGAAAACGAAAAAATTATAAGAGACCAAAATATTGTATTGGAGCAAAAAGTTGAAGAAAGAACGACCGAATTAAATCTGACCTTAAGTGATTTAAAAGAAGCTCAATCTCAATTAGTTGATGCCGAAAAAATGTCTTCTTTAGGCCAATTAACTGCTGGTATTGCTCATGAAATTAACAACCCTATCAATTTTGTTTCTTCAAATATTGCTCCGTTACGTCAAGATATAGAGGATGTAAATGCCATAATTGAAAAATGTGAAGAACTAAAAAATGTAGATAACATTGAAGAAAAGCTAAAAGAAATAGACGCATTAAAAAAAGAGCTTGATTTCGGTTACTTAAAAACAGAATTATCAACCATTATTGATGGTATTGAAGATGGAGCAAAACGTACAACTGAAATTGTTAGTGGTCTTAGGAATTTTTCACGTTTAGATGAAGGAGAATTGAAAAAAGCAGATATTAATGAAGGATTAGCATCTACATTGGTTTTAATTAAAAATAAATTGAATGGAATTAAAGTAAGTAAATCATTTGGAGATATTCCGCCTATTGAATGTAATCCAGGAAAAATTAATCAATTGGCAATGAACCTTATTGATAACGCTATCTATGCTATAAAAGAAAGAGGTATTGAGAATGGATTGATTGACCTTATAACTGAAAGCAACAACAAAACAATTTTATTAACCATAAAAGACAATGGAGTAGGCATTGCTAATGATATAAAAAATAAGTTATTCGATCCATTTTTTACGACTAAAGATGTAGGTGAAGGAACTGGCTTAGGCTTATCTATTGTCAGAAATATAATTGAAAATCATAACGGAAAAATCACGGTAAATTCTGAAGTAAATGTGGGCACAGAGATGATTGTTGAAATTCCGATAAAAAGAGAAACTGATGGAGAAAATTAAGGTATTATATATTGATGATGAGGTTAGCAATCTAAATGCTTTTAAAGCCTCTTTTAGGAGGCAGTTTGAAATTTATACAGCAACCTCAGCCAATGAGGGGTATGACATCTTAAAAACAAAACCCATTGAAGTTGTTATTGCCGATCAGAGAATGCCTGGTAAAACAGGTGTTGATTTTTTCGAATCAATTTTAGATTTGCACCCAAATCCAATTAGAATATTATTGACCGCTTACAGTGATATTAATGCAGTTATTGATGCAATAAACAGAGGAAGGGTTTATCGGTATGTAGCAAAACCATGGAATGATTATGATTTAAAACTTACCATCGAAAATGCTTATCATCTTTACTACCTCGAAGAACAAAATAATAAATTGAATCTTAAATACAGGAAAGTATTTGCTGACTCATCAGACCCTATTCTTTTATTCGATTTGAAGGGGCGTATTATTGATTTTAATAAAGCTGCTGTCAACCTTTTTGACAATAGTAGAGCATTAAATTTAGTTGCACTCAGTTCCATTCTGAAGGACAAAAATGATGCAATACAAATTATTAAAAAATTAAATTCTAAAGGGATAATTAATGGTTATGAATGCCAAATGTATGGGAAAAATAATGAGATTAGGAATTGCCTAATATCTGCCAATAAAATAACTAACAATTTTGGAGAAATAATTAGTTATCAAGCCATCATAAAAGATATCACTGAACGAAGTAAAATGAATCAGTTATTGCTTAAGAAAACCATTGAGACTCAAGAACAGGAAAGAGAGAGAATTTCTCGTGATCTACATGATGGAGTTGGACAATCTTTAGCTGCAATAAAGTTGCAAATAGAGAGTTTAAAAGCTAATCATAACCAAAACAATGGTATCGAAAATGAATTAGCAACAATACCAGAAATATTACAGGAAGCTATTCAAGATTTAAGAAGGATTTGTTTTAACACCCTACCTCTTGTACTCCAAGAATATGGGCTTATAAAAGCAATTGAAGAATTACAATCAAATGTTTTTAGCTTGGATTTTATGATTGTTTTTAAAGCTGACAATGCATTTCCTGCAATAACTAAATCATTAGAAATTTCTATTTTTAGAATTATTCAAGAATTTATTAATAACAGCATCAAACATAGTGAAGCAACAGAAGTTCGGATTGAATTAGAAAACAATAATGAAAGCATCACCTTAAATTTAAAAGATAATGGAATTGGTTTTAACATTAATGACATGGAATTGTTTAAAGGACATGGGTTAAACAATATTCAAACTCGTATTGATTCTTTTAAGGGAAATATAAAAATAAATAGCATTAAAAATGAAGGGACTGAGTTTGATATCGCTTTTCCAATCCATTTAAATTAAATAATACGTCATGAAAGAAATTAAAATACTATTAGTTGATGATCACAAACTAATACGTGATGGTATTAAATCAATCATTAATACCACAAATAATATTAAGGTTGTCGATGAGTGTAGCAATGGTAGAGAAGCTATTGATTATTTAGGAAAAAATGCTAATGAAATCGATCTAATCCTTATGGATATTACTATGCCAGAAATGAGCGGTATTGATGCCACGGAAATCATCGTTAAACTTTACCCTAAAATAAATATTTTGGCACTTACAATGCACTCTGAAGAAGCATATATCATGAAAATGATAAAAGCAGGAGCATTAGGCTATATTCTAAAAGACTCAGGTAGAGAAAAACTAATTGACGCAATAAAAACTGTTTACAGAAAGGAAAAATATTATAGTAATGAAGTCTCTATAAAGTTGATAAATGTTCTGTTGAATGAAGATAAAATTGTTGAACCTGTTTTATCAGATAGAGAAATTCAAGTGTTGAAATCCATTACAAATGGGAACACGAATAGAGAAATTGCTAAAGAACTTTACATAAGTGATCGAACCGTTGAATCTCACAGGCGAAATATTATAAAGAAGTTAAACCTAAAAAATACCGCAGAGCTTGTTAAGTATGCTCTTAGTAACGGATTAGTATAAAAACCCTTGACTACTTTATTGGAGTAACAAATGCTTCATTTATACTATTCTCGCGCATTAGTTTTTCTTTTAATTGGGTTGCCTCCTGAATAGAGTTAGCCTCACCATAAGTTATTTTCATCCATTCACCTACTTGTTTTTTCTTCACATCATTTATAGATAAATTATGTTGCCTACAGTAAGTGTTTAATCTTATTTGCGAAAATTCTGCCAAAGACAGTATTTGAACTGTGTACTTTACTGCTACTCTACTCACTTCTACAGGAGGCGGAGTCTCTTCCACTTCTGGAACTTCTTCAACTACTGGTGCCGATTCGGGTTCCTCTTCTATAACAGGTGCAACTGGCTCAGGAACTTCTTCTACCACAGGAGCAACAGGTTCTGGTGTCTCAATGGGTTCAGGAATTTCTTCAGCTACAGGTTCACTCGGTTCTGGAGTTTCTTCAACTACTGGTTCTACTGGCTCTGGAACTTCAACTACCTCAGGAATTTCTTCCACAGCAGGAACTTCTTCTACAATAACCTCAGGGATTTCCTCCTCCACAGGAGCAACAGGTTCTGGTGCCTCTAATACAGCAACAATTTCACCATTTCCTGAAAAATTAACTTGAGGCAAATTAACTGTTTGTTTTTCTTCGTTTTTAGAATATTGAAATTCTACTGGGAAAGCATGTTCGGCATCATCTGCAAGCACAATCCCTAACTCTACATTTAACACTCCCGATGCAGGAACAGCCATAATGTAAAACTTAATGTAACTCTCATTTCTATCTGAAAACAATGCATTGTTTGGTGAAGCTTTATAGGTGTGTTTATTACTTATGATGTACTTAATCCTGGCAATATCAACCCCCACTAAACCTTTTATAGTGGTTTTAATGTTATATTCATTAGGCGCACTACCCGGCTGTATATCATGGAAACCAGAAACCTCTTGAGAAAAACCACCTTGGACAAAGACAAGTGTGAGTATAATAACTCCTATGTATCTTAACATAATTTTAAATTTAGATAGGCATAAATATATAAAATGTTTTGGAACTATCTGAAAAAGAGCCTAAAAGAGCTAATGTGACCTATATCATTAAATAGATAGAATTGACTATTTACATTTGTGTTATATTAAACTTATACATTATGAAGAAGATTTTATTGATATTGTTAGTCGCTATTACCTCTTCTTTCACCCTATCAGCTCAAACGATACAACTCAGTGAAGGCAGCATTCGTTTTATTTCAGATAAGAAAGGATTTAGTGCTGAAAACACCACATTTGAAAGCAAAGTCAATCTTCAAGAAAAAACGATCTCATTTTCCGTTCCGATTACCGGTTTTATATTCAAAAAACAAAAAATGCAAGACCATTTCAACAACAAGGGTGTAATGGATGCTAAACAATTTCCTCAAGCTACTTTTAATGGAAAAATCATTACTGACAAAAACCTATCCGATAATGGAACTTACAACGTTAAAGTAGCAGGAAAAATCAAAATAAAGGACATTGAAAAAGACTACGAAGCAGAAGGCTCAATAAAGATAACCACAGAAGGTATTGCTATCAAATCAGAATTTGTAATTATCCGAGAAGATTTTAACATCAAAGGCTTTTACGCAAGTATGACTGACGATATAATTAAAATATACTTAGTTGCTGTATACAAATAATCAAACCACATTAAGTTCTTTCCCAACCTTTTCAAAAGCAGCTATCGCTTTATCAATATGTTCTTTAGTATGAGCTGCCGAAAGTTGAACCCTAATTCTTGCCAAATCTTTTGGTACCACCGGATAAAAGAACCCTATCGCATAAATACCTTCTTCCAACAGCTTATTGGCAAATTCTTGAGCTAATTTTGCATCATACAACATAACAGGAACAATTGCAGAATCTCCAT
This sequence comes from Flavobacteriales bacterium, assembly GCA_029262875.1. Taxonomy (GTDB): domain Bacteria; phylum Bacteroidota; class Bacteroidia; order Flavobacteriales_E; family Vicingaceae. The sequence continues at coordinate 24,704 of JAJCYO010000163.1, read as the reverse complement.
CTCTAATTTCTAACCCAACTTTTTTAATACCTTCTTTAAAGTAATTTACATTACTTTCCAACGTATCTCTTAATTCCGTTGAGCTTCCCAGTAAATCAAAAACTTCATTCGCTGCCCCTACAATTGCTGGAGACAATGAATTAGAAAATAAATACGGCCTCGAACGCTGACGCAACATGTCAATAATTTCTTTCTTACCAGAAGTAAAGCCACCCATTGCTCCACCTAAAGCCTTTCCTAAAGTAGAGGTAATAATATCAACTCTACCCATAACATTATTGTGCTCATGTGTTCCTTTTCCTGATTTACCAATAAAACCTGTAGCATGAGAATCATCTACCATAACTAAAGCGTCATATTGCTCTGCCAAATCACATATCTGATCCAATTTAGCAACATATCCGTCCATAGAAAATACACCATCCGTTACTATAATTCTATTTCGTTGATCTTGTGCTTTCTTTAATTGTTCCTCCAAATCTGTCATATCACTATTTTTATAGCGATATCGTGCAGCCTTACACAACCTAACTCCATCAATAATAGAAGCATGATTTAATTCATCAGAGATAATGGCATCTTCAGCACCAAAAAGCGGTTCAAAAACACCTCCATTTGCATCAAAAGCTGCAGCATACAGTATGGTATCCTCCATTCCTAAGAAATTAGAAATCTTCCCTTCCAACTCTTTATGAATGTCTTGAGTACCACAAATAAACCGAACGGAAGACATACCATAACCATGGCTATCTAACGCTTTTTTTGCACCATCTATAACTTTGGGGTGAGATGATAACCCCAGATAATTATTAGAACACATAATAATTACCTCTTCTCCAGTGCTTACTTTTACCTCAGCACTCATTGGAGTCGTAATTATTCTTTCACTTTTATATAATCCTGCTTCTTCAATATTTTTTAATTCTTTTTGAAGATCCGATTGTAATTTTCCGTACATAGCCTATTGATTTTAGAGAGACGAATGTAATTATTTTTTATAAAAAAAGCCTCACAAAATGAGGCTTTTAAAAATATTTATTGTCTTAAATATTAAACCAGTCCTTGGTCTAACATTGAATCTGCAACTTTAACAAACCCAGCAATATTTGCTCCTTTTACATAATCTACATAATCACCTTCTGTCCCATACTCTACACATGCATTGTGTATAGAAACCATAATATCATGTAATTTTTCATCAACCTCTTCTGCAGTCCAAGATAATCTTAACGAATTCTGAGACATCTCTAAACCAGAAGTTGCAACACCACCTGCATTAGATGCTTTTCCAGGTGAAAACAAAATCTTTGCTTGAGCAAAAGCTTCAATCGCTTCAGGTGTAGTTGGCATGTTTGCTCCTTCGGCAACACACATACACCCATTTGCTAATAATGTCTTTGCTTCATCTTCATTCAGTTCATTCTGAGTAGCACAAGGCAAAGCAATATGACATTTAACAGACCAAGGTCTTTCACCTTCGTGAAATTCAAACCCATCAAATTTATCAGCAATCTCTTTTACCCTACCTCTTCTTACATTTTTCAACTCCATTAAAAAGTCTAAATGCTCTGAATGAAACCCTCCTTCAGCATGAACAAATCCTGAAGAATCAGAAACTGTAACCACTTTCCCTCCAAGATGAATCACTTTTTGTAACGCATACTGTGCAACATTTCCAGAACCAGAAATAGCAACGGTTTTACCATGAAAATCATCTCCTTTAGTTGCCAGCATTTCCTTAGCAAAATATACCGTTCCATAACCAGTAGCTTCTGGTCTAATTAAAGAACCACCCCAATTACGTCCTTTACCAGTTAAAATACCGGTAAACTCATTTCTTATTCTTTTATACTGACCAAACATATACCCTATTTCTCTTCCTCCTACACCTATATCTCCAGCAGGAACATCTGTATTTGGTCCAATGTGTCTTGACAATTCCATCATAAATGATTGACAAAACTTCATCACCTCATTATCTGATTTTCCTTTTGGATCAAAATCAGAACCTCCTTTACCACCACCCATAGGTAATGTTGTCAAGGAATTTTTGAAAACCTGTTCAAATCCTAAAAATTTTAAAATTGATAAATTAACAGAAGGATGAAATCTTAATCCTCCCTTGTAAGGACCAATTGCAGAATTAAATTCCACACGGAACCCTTTATTAATTTGTATTTCTCCTTTATCGTCTAACCAAGGCACTCTAAACATAACAGTACGTTCAGGTTCCACCATTCTTTCTAAAATCTTAGCCGCCTTATATTGTGGCTTATCAGCAATAAAAGGAATAACTGCTTCAGCTACCTCTTCAACTGCTTGTAAAAATTCAGATTCGTGAGCTTGTTTTGCTCTAACGCCATCCATAAAAGCGTCAATCTCTGCTTGATGTTGTGACATGTCTTTTTCGTTTAAAGTTTCTGTTAACATAGGGTTATGTTTTTAACGCCACAAATGTAATTTTTTTTAACCTTTTCTCTTTCTTTTTTTAAGAAATTTAAAGCAAATTGTTGCTTATTTTGTTGCACGACATTTTTCAAGTTTCCCCCATAAATAAAATATGTATTTGCATTTCTTATTTTTTTTCTCATATCTTTGTCTTTGATTATGAAATTGATAAAAAATACAAATTGGTGGTGGATTCGTTTAAACTGAAAACGTAATCTAAACCTCTGTATATAAAATACTTTAAAGGCTTGTCGATTACGACAAGCCTTTTTTTGTACTCAAAAAATAATAATGAATAAAATAAATATAATACCCCAAACAGAAAAAATACTTTCAGACACAGTTACTCCTGTTGGATTGTATTTAAAACTCCGTGATAAATTTCACAACTCTTTTTTATTAGAAAGTTCGGATTATCATGGCAACGATAATAACTTTTCGTTTATCTGTTTGGACCCTTTGGTTTCTTTCATTGTTGAAAATGAGTCCATTAATATCAAAGGATTAGGATTAGACAAAATAATCGAGATTAACAAAAGGGAACAAGTCATTGATGAATTGCAAAAATTAATTGGTTCATTCAACATCAAAGAGAATAATAAGGTAAATGGGTTCTTTGGATACACTAATTATGATGCCGTAAAGTACTTTGAAACATTGAATATCGATGCTCCAAAAAAAGAACGGTACTCAACCCCCGAAATGCATTATTCGCTTTTTAAATACATTATCCAAATAGATCATTTTAAAAATGAACTGACAATAACCGAAAACTTAATTGATAATCAGGAATCAAACATAACAGAAATTATAGGCTTAGTTAGTAGCAATAATCACCCTCGTTATCATTTCAAAAAAGAAGGAACAGAAGACACCAACATTTCTGATACTGGCTTCAAGAATTTAGTTACTACCGGAAAAGAACATTGCCAAAAAGGAGATGTTTTTCAATTGGTACTTTCTCGTCAATTTTCGCAACAATTTAGCGGAGATGAATTTAATGTATACCGTGCTTTACGATCTGTAAACCCTTCCCCTTATTTGTTTTATTTTGATTTTGGAGATTATAAACTTTTTGGTTCTTCTCCTGAAGCACAACTGAAAGCAAGCAATGGAAAAGCAACAATAAACCCTATAGCCGGAACTTTTAAACGAACCGGAAATGACATACAAGATCAAGAATTAGCAGAACAATTAGCAAAAGATCCGAAAGAAAACGCTGAACACACTATGTTAGTGGATTTAGCACGGAACGATTTAAGCAGGCATGGACAACAGGTAACGGTTAAAACCTATAAAGAAACACAGTTTTATAGTCATGTCATTCATTTGGTTTCTGAAGTTGAGGCTGAATTGAACTCATCTTCCGATGCATTACAAATTTTTGCAGACACCTTTCCAGCAGGAACTTTATCGGGTGCACCAAAATATAAAGCGATGCAATTAATTGATCAGTATGAAAATCAAAACAGAGGATTTTATGGTGGAGCAATTGGTGTTTTTGAATTTGATGGCGCTATAAATCATGCCATTACCATTAGAAGTTTTTTGAGTAAAAACAATACCTTGTTCTTTCAAGCAGGTGCGGGGATTGTTGTTGATTCTAATGAAGAAAATGAATTACAAGAAGTAAACAATAAGCTTGGAGCATTGAAGCAAGCATTAACATTAGCAGAAAATATTTAAGCTATGGAAAAGATATTAGTATTAGACAATTATGATTCGTTCACCTATAATTTGGTTCATTATGTCGAGGCAAATCCAAATTTTAAAGTAGACGTCTTTCGTAACGATGAAATTACGTTGGAAGAAGTTGATCAATACAATACCATTATTCTATCTCCTGGTCCTGGGTTGCCAAAAGATGCGGGAATTTTGAACGAGGTAATCAAAAAATATGCATCAACAAAAAAGATTTTAGGAGTTTGTTTAGGGATGCAAGCTATGGGAGAAGTTTTTGGTGGAACATTAATAAACCTAAACAATGTTTTCCATGGAGTAGCAACACCCATTGAAGTTTTAGATGAAAATGACCTGTTATTTAAGAACTTACCAAACTCTTTCAACATTGGCAGATACCACAGCTGGGTAATAGATAATAATGGGTTTCCCGATGTATTAAAAATTACTTCTGTAGAAGAAAACGGGCAAATCATGTCTCTTAAACATAAAGACTATAATGTGTACGGAGTACAATTTCATCCAGAATCTATTTTAACAGAGCATGGTAAAGAAATGATTAATAACTTTTTATCCATTTAAAATGAAGGCCACCCTTAATAAATTATTTGAACACCAAACATTATCAGAACAGGATGCTTATACTATTCTAACTCGGATCGGTAAAGGAGATTTCAATCATTCACAAATAGCTGCCTTTTTAACGGTTTATTTAATGAGAAATATCTCTGTAGAAGAACTTACGGGCTTCAGAAATGCATTATTAGACCTGTGCTTAAAAGTAGATTTATCTGATTTTAACACCGTTGATGTTTGTGGAACTGGTGGAGATGGCAAAAATACCTTTAACATTTCTACACTTTCTGCTTTTGTAATTGCTGGAGCGGGATACAAGGTTGCTAAACATGGAAATTATGGCGTATCCTCTTCTTGTGGTTCATCTAATGTGTTGGAACATTTAGGGTATCAATTTACAAATGATGAATCTACATTAAAACAACAAATTGATAAGGCTAATTTTTGCATGATGCACGCTCCACTATTTCATCCCGCTATGAAAAATGTTGGCCCAATACGAAAAGAATTAGGGATTAAAACTTTTTTTAATATGCTTGGTCCTTTGGTAAACCCGAGCTTTCCTCAAAACCAATTGGTAGGTGTTTTCAATTTAGAAATTGCTCGCATTTATAATTATTTATTACAACAATCAGGTAAAAACTATACCATTTTACACAGTTTAGATGGTTATGATGAAATTTCTTTGACTGGAAAATTCAAAGCCATTTCTAATCAAGGAGAAACATTGTTGGATCCAGAATCAATTGGTTTTAAAACACAAAAACAAGAGGACATATTTGGTGGAGAAACGATTAAAGAAGCATCAAAAATATTTATTGATGTATTAAATAATGATTGTACTAATGCACAAAAAAATGTGGTATTAGCCAACTCTTCATTTGCCATTCAATGTTTTGAGCCTAATAAATCTTTAGCTGAATGTGTGGCAATAGCCAGAGAATCTTTAGATGCTGGAAATGCTTATGAGTGCTTGAAAAAAATAATGCGTTAATGTTGAAATGATTAAATATAATGACTGATAAAGAACTATTCATAGAGAAAATGAAAAAGCGAACCAAAAAGTTTGCAGTAGATGTAATCCGATTTTGTGATTCTTTGAAAACGTGTAAAACATCATCTGTTATTACTTATCAATTGGTTAAATCGGCAACATCAACAGGAGCAAATTATCGAGCTACTTGCAAGGCAAGGTCTAAGAATGAATTTTTTAGTAAAATATGTATTGTTGTAGAAGAAGTTGACGAATCAGAATATTGGTTAGAAGTAATTAAAGATGCTGACTTATCAAATGATAATGAAGAATTAGAAAGACTTTTGATAGAAGCAAATGAATTAAACAAAGTAATGTCAAAAGCAAAAAACTCAAGTTATGGTAACAAATAAGAACATTGTAACATTTACCTATTACAACATTAAATCATTAGAAGAATGACAATCTTAGACGAAATAATAGCTTACAAAAGAAAAGAAGTAGCAGAAAGAATAGCAACGCACCCAATAAAACTATTGGAACAAAGCCTTTACTTTCAATCGGAATGTGTTTCCTTAAAACACTATATTAAACGAGAAGATAAAAGTGGAATTATAGCTGAATTCAAACGAAAATCCCCTTCAAAAGGAATGATTAATGAATTTGCCAATGTAGAAAAAACATCAATTGGCTATATGCAAGCAGGAGCTTCTGCCTTATCGGTTTTAACAGACACTCACTTTTTTGGCGGAACAACTGAAGACCTAACAACAGCAAGAAAGTTCAATTTCTGTCCTATACTAAGAAAAGATTTTACCGTATCTGAATACCAAATTATGGAAGCAAAATCAATTGGTGCAGATGCCATTCTATTGATTGCTTCCGTTTTGAGTAAAGACGAAATCAAACAATTTACCGCTTTAGCTCAACAATTAGGGTTAGAAGTGCTGTTAGAAGTTCACACGCAAGAAGAGCTTGAAAAGTACATACCAGAAATTAGTTTGGTTGGCATCAACAATCGTAATCTAAAAACATTTGATGTTGATTTTGAAAACTCCATTCGTTTAGCTCAGCAGCTCCCAACAGGAACAGTAAAAATTGCAGAGAGTGGAATTAGCGATTATAAAAATATCATTGAATTAAAACAACACGATTTTGACGGATTCTTGATAGGTGAAAATTTTATGAAAACAGCTTCTCCAGAGTTAGAGTGTAAAAAGTTCATTGAACAATTAAATCAAAACACCAATGTTGAAGCTTAAGGTCTGTGGAATGAGAAATAGCAACAATATTCTTGAGCTTATAAAAGTTCAACCCAACTTTATTGGCTTCATTTTTCATGAAAATTCACCGAGAAATGTAACGACATTTCCTGATGTGAAAATTCCAGAAACAATATATAAAGCAGGTGTCTTTGTTAATCAAAAAGAAGACTTTATTGCTAAAAAATCAGTTGAATTCAAATTAGATTACATCCAACTACACGGAAACGAAACACCAAGTTTTTGTCAAGAAATGAGGCAAAAAAAATACAAAATCATTAAAGCATTTAACATCTCTGAGAATTTTGATTTTAAACAATTGCAAGCCTATGAAGCTTTTTGTGATTACTTTTTATTTGATGCTTTTGGGAAAAACGCTGGTGGAAATGGAATTACATTCAATTGGAAATTGATTGAAAACTATAGTGGTCAAGTTCCTTTTTTATTAAGTGGCGGAATCGATGAAACAATGGTTAAACAAATTAAAGATATGGAACATCCGCAATTTGCTGGAGTAGACATCAACAGTGGGTTTGAAATTGAGCCTGGATTAAAAAACATACAAAAAATAAAACTATTTTCCGATGAATTACAAGGTTAACGAACAAGGGTTTTATGGAGATTTTGGAGGAGCATTTATTCCTGAAATGCTTTACCATAATGTAAATGAATTGAAAGAAAATTATTTACAAATTATTGAGTCAGATAGTTTTCAAGAGGAATTTAAAGACCTGTTAAAAGAGTATGTTGGTAGGCCAACTCCACTCTATTTCGCAAAACGATTGTCTAAAAAATATAATACAAACATCTTCTTAAAGAGAGAAGACCTAAATCATACAGGAGCACATAAAATAAACAATACCATTGGCCAAATTTTATTGGCCCAACGGATGAACAAAAAACGAATTATTGCCGAAACAGGTGCTGGTCAACATGGGGTTGCAACAGCAACAGTCTGCGCTTTAATGGGATTAGAATGTCTTGTTTATATGGGTGAAGTAGACATTAAAAGACAAGCACCAAATGTTGCCCGAATGAAAATGTTAGGGGCTGAAGTTCGTTCAGCAACATCAGGAAGTAAAACCCTTAAAGATGCTACCAATGAGGCCATTCGCGATTGGATTGCAAATCCTGTAGATACCTATTATTTAATAGGTTCAGTAGTTGGGCCTCACCCTTACCCTGACATGGTGGCTCGATTTCAATCCATTATCAGTGAAGAAATGAAAAACCAATTGCAAGAGAAAACAGGAAAAGATCATCCCGATAAAATTATTGCTTGCGTTGGTGGTGGAAGTAATGCTGCAGGTGCTTTTTATCATTACTTAGATAATGAAAAAGTGGAACTAATTGCTGTTGAAGCTGATGGTTTGGGTGTTGAAACAGATAAAACTGCTGCAACGACTCAAGTTGGAACAGAAGGAATTATCCATGGAAGTAAGACCCTATTAATGCAAAATAGTGAGGGACAAATAACAGAACCACATTCAATTTCTGCTGGGTTGGATTATCCTGGAGTTGGTCCTTTACATGCTCATTTATTTAAAACTGGACGAGGAACTTTTATTGGTGCAACTGACAAAGAAGCACTAACCGCAGCTTATGAATTAACTAAGCTTGAGGGAATTATTCCCGCGTTAGAATCAGCCCACGCATTAGCAGCATTAACTAAAATTGATTTCAATCCAAATGAAAATGTGGTAATAAATCTTTCAGGAAGAGGTGATAAGGATATGGAAACATATATTAAAAAGATGGACGATGAATAGAATAGAACAACTGTTTAAAGAAAAAAAGGACATCCTTAACATCTATGTTACTGCAGGGTTTCCAAACCTAAACGATACCATTGAAATTATTCAAGAATTAGCCAACAGTGGTGTAGATATGGTCGAAATTGGAATGCCCTTTTCTGATCCCTTAGCTGATGGCCCTACTATTCAAAATAGTAGTCATATTGCTATTAAAAATGGCATTACACTCGAAATAATATTTGAACAAATTGAGGAAATTAGAAAAACTGTTTCAGTTCCAATTGTATTGATGGGGTATTATAACCAAGTATTACAATATGGTACTACTGCCTTTTTCGAAAAGGCAAAAACTGTGGGAGTTGATGGTTTTATTATCCCAGATTTACCACTGGAAATCTATCAGAGTGATTACAAAACAGTTATTCAGAATTTAGAATTGGACATGATTTTCTTAATCACTCCGCAAACAACAGATAAAAGAATAAGGTTGATTGATGCTGAAAGTTCAGGTTTCTTGTATGTTGTTTCTTCCTATGCAACTACAGGTTCTAAAAATGATATCGAACAAAATCAACTGGATTATTTCGAGCGAATAAATGAGCTTAACCTTAGCAACCCAAAGCTCATTGGCTTTGGAATTTCAAATCAAAAAACTTTTAACACTGCCTGTAAAAATGCAGAAGGAGCAATAATAGGAAGTGCTTTTATAAAAGCTTTGGAGAACAATAACAATACAAAAACAACAGTAAACGAATTTGTAAAATCAATATTATGATTATTCAACTATCAGATAACATTACTTCTTCTGAAAAAGAAGTGTTAATCAATAAGCTATCCGATTTAAACATTAAATCAAACCTTATTTCAACACAATTTAAAAACTACATTGTTGGAATACCTAAAGTAGATTTTGATCTAAGAAACATTGGGAATCTAAATGGTATTGAAGACATTCACCGTGTTTCAGATGATTATAAATTGGTTTCAAAAAAATGGAAAGTGAATGAGACTATAATTGATTTAGGTGATGATGTTACCATTGGAGGAAATGAATTGGCAATTATGGCTGGACCTTGTTCTATTGAGGGAGAAGAGCAAATTGAAAATACTGTTCAACATTTACTGAAAAATAACATCAAAATAATGCGTGGCGGAGTTTACAAACCCCGCAGTTCTCCTTATGCTTTTCGTGGAATGGGAATGGAAGGCCTGAAATTATTTTACAAACACTGTTCAGAAAATGGGATTAAAGTAATTACTGAAGTCATGCAAGTCTCACAAGTAGAAGAAATGGTAGACTATGTTGACATTTTTCAAGTTGGAGCACGAAACTCTCAAAACTTTAACCTATTAGATATATTAGGAAAAGTAGACAAACCCGTAATGATAAAACGTGGCATGTCAGGAACAATAGAAGAGTTATTGGCCTCAGCAGAATATGTTTTTTCTAACGGAAATGAAAAAATACTATTATGTGAAAGAGGTATTCGAACATATGAAAAAGCGTACCGCAACACATTAGATTTAAATGCTATTCCTATTTTAAAGGAAAAGTCTCATTTACCTGTTATTGTCGATCCTTCACATGGAATTGGATTACGACAACATGTTGCTACTATGGCTTTAGCAGGAGTAATGTGTGGAGCAGATGGAATTATCATCGAAACACATGAAAACCCGGAAATCGCGTTTTCTGATGGACAACAAACACTATATTATCAACAGGCTGAAAAGCTGTATCAACAAATACATCAAACAAGACAACTTGTAACTAATCTTTAGATGACTATGGAAACTATAATTGAATATATCGGGTTTATAGGATTATTTACCTTCGCCATTTCTGGAGCACTTAAAGCTATAAATAAAAAATTTGATCCATTTGGAATACTAATTATTGGTTTTGTAACGGCAGTTGGTGGAGGTACAATTCGTGATATTCTTTTAACTGAAAAATCTGTTTTTTGGCTAAATAACCCAACTCATCTCTTTTTTATTTTAGGAGGAGTATTGATTGCAATTCTTTTCAAAAATAAATTGAATAGATTTAATAAGTCACTACTACTATTTGATGCAATTGGTTTAGGGTTATTTACCATTACAGGAAATCAGATCGGAATTGAGACAGGGTTACACCCGTTGAGTTGCATGGTTTTAGGAACCATTACAGGATCTTTTGGTGGTGTATTAAGAGACGTGCTTGTGAATGAAACTCCAGTAATTTTTAAAAAAGAAATTTATGCCACCATTAGTATCGCAGGAGGAGCAATTTATTTTATTCTGTTAAAACTTCAAGTAGATAATCCTATTCTTCAAATTATTCCAATATTGTTAATGATTATAGCACGCTTGTTGGTGATTAAATTTAATATCTCTCTTCCCCAAATAAGATATAATGATGAAAACCCTTAGCTTGCAACTAACCAAATAAACATTTCGTCTACTACAATAATGAAAAAACTATTTTTTGTAATAGCCTTGATTACTTTTTTAGTTCCTACAACTAAAGCAACTCATATTGTTGGAGGGGAATTAAATTACCTGTATTTGGGCAACGACAATTATGAAATTCGACTAACTGTTTACCGAGACTGCTGGAACGGAGTCCCTCCTTTTGATGACCCTGCAGCATTGGGTGTCTTTGATACCAACAATGTATTGTTGCAAACCATTTACATGAGCTTTATAAGCTTAGATACCTTGCCATTAACCATTAATAGTCCTTGTGTTTTACCTCCAACCAATGTTTGTTATGAGGTAACCACTTATATTGATACCATCAACTTACCTCCTATTCCTGGTGGCTACCAATTAGCCTATCAGCGTTGTTGTCGAAACCAAACCATTTTAAACATAATTTCACCCAATGCTACTGGTGCTACCTATTACGCTACTGTCCCAGATACCATAGTGGAAGTGATTAATAGTAACCCTATATTTAACGCATGGCCCCCTCCATTCATCTGTTCTTCTCTACCATTTAGTTTTGATCATTCAGCAACTGATCCTGATGGAGATTCTTTGTATTATGAATTATTTCAACCTTTTCATGGAGCTTCGCAAGCAGTTCCTATGCCTCAACCTCCAAATAACCCGCCCTATCCTTTAGTAAACTGGAATGCCCCTTACAATACCTTAGACATGCTTGGGGGTGCAGTTCCATTATCAATAGACCCTACTACTGGTCTTTTAACCGCAACGCCAGGTCCTTTGGGTCAATTTGTTGTTGGAATGAAAGTATCAGAATACCGAAATGGTGTTTTTTTAAGTGAAACAAAAAGAGATTTCCAGTTTAATGTTGTGCCCTGTGGAAATGTTACGGTTGCTGCTTTAGTTGCACCAAACTTTAGTTGTGAAAGTTTTACAGCAGGATTTACCAATAACAGTACTGGTGCAGGTTCTTACTTATGGGATTTTGGTGATGGAACGACTACAACTGATACATCAAGTGCGTTTACTCCATCATACACTTACCCTGATACAGGAACTTACACTGTAACGTTAGTCGCTTTTTCAAGCTTAAACCCGGCATGTAATGACACGAGCTATGGAACGGTGACCATACTACCAGAATTTATACAAAACATGAACTTTAACAATGAGCCTTGTACTCAAAATGTCTTATTTGATGCGAATACTTCTTTAGACAGTACCGGAAGTGTAGTTTTTGATTGGAATTTTGGTGACGGCAGCGGAATCTCTAATCTACAAAACCCAACGTATACTTATCCAGATACGGGAACGTATACCATTACATTGATTTCTTATTCACCTACAAATACTGGATGTAATGACACAGGAACAGTAACCGTAACTGTCTTTCCAGAATTTACCTTAAACGGAGTATTAAATGACACCCCTTGTTCACCTGACGTTAACTTTTTTGGTAATTCTTCTTATGATGGATTATACCCTGTCAATTACTTCTGGGATTTTGGTGTGACCACTACTACATCGGATACTTCTAATAATGCTAACCCGAATTATACCTATCCTGGACCAGGAGTTTATAACCCTGTTTTAATAGCTTACACTGATAGTCCAGCTTGTGGAGATACTTCACAGCTACAGGTCATCATCTACCCCGATTTTACATTTAGTTATGACATTAAAGACATTAAATGTACTTATGGAGTGTTATTTGAAGCTTCTTCTTCTTTAGATGGAGTGGTAACAACCAATTACAATTGGAACTTTGGTGATGGTAGTTCCTCTACTGCTCCAGTCGATACCCATTTTTATGCTGGAAGTGGAAATTATGATGTAAGTATAACCGTCAATACAGCCAATGGTTGTACCGATTCTTATACCCGCACATTGGAAAAATCAGCATTGGCAGAAGTTTTTGTTCCAAATGCCTTTACCCCAAATGGGGATAGAGAAAATGATGTACTTTATGTTAGAGGAGGGATAGATGAAATGAGTTTTAAAATCTATGACCGTTGGGGAGAATTGGTTTTTGAAACAGAAGATCAATCCATTGGTTGGGATGGTACTTACAAAGGTAATCCTGTTGACCCTGGCGTTTTTGTTTACCATTTATCTACCAGGTGTTCCGATGCTGAAGAGGTTTTCAAAAAAGGCAATGTAACTGTGATACGTTGACCATAAAATTTAACATTAACAACAATTAACACAATTTCATAAACGGTTGTTAAATCTACAATTCAATTAATTATATTTACAGGCTTACTTATGAAGCAGTATGTCAGATAGTATTGTAATTATACCAACCTACAACGAAAAGGAAAACCTGGAAAAGATGGTACGCAAAGTATTTTCTTTAGACAAGGACTTTCATATTTTGATTGTGGATGATGGATCCCCTGACGGAACTGCAGCTATTGTAAAAAAATTACAAACCGAATTTACCGATCAGTTGCACCTTGAAGAACGAAGTGGAAAATTAGGGTTAGGAACAGCATACATTCATGGATTTAAATGGTCATTAAAACGCAACTATCAATACATTTTTGAAATGGATTGTGATTTTTCTCACAACCCAGAAGACCTCATCCAATTGTATAATGCTTGCGCAAAAGATGGTGCCGATTTATCCATTGGATCACGCTACAAATCTGGAGTAAATGTGGTTAACTGGCCTATGGGAAGAGTCCTAATGTCTTATTATGCTTCTGCTTATGTTCGAATAATTACCGGAATGGACATTAGGGATACTACCTCTGGCTTTAAATGCTATACTCGAAAAGTATTAGAAACCATTGATTTGGATGCTATAAAATTTAAAGGGTATGCCTTCCAAATCGAAATGAAATTTACTGCTTGTAAATTCGGGTTTAACATTGTTGAAGTACCTATTATTTTTACCGACAGACAAGAAGGAGAATCTAAAATGAGTGGTGGGATTTTTAAAGAAGCCATTTTTGGAGTGATCCAAATGAAAATGAAAAGTTGGTTCAGAAAATATCAGAAATAAACCAAACCTTATTCCTTTCTCGAAGTTCCATTTTGTAATTTTACACCCATGGGAACACTACTAAAAAATGCTCAAATAGTTAATGAAGGAACTATTTTTAATGGTCATTTATTAATCGAAGGAGAACGAATAAGTAAAATATATAAAGCTTCTGATCATATTTTTAATGAAGAAGGACATGAAGTAATTGATATCCATAACAATTACTTGTTACCAGGGGTTATTGATGATCAGTGCCATTTTCGGGAACCTGGGTTAACCCATAAAGCGAACATTAACACAGAGTCTACTGCTGCAATTGCTGGAGGAACCACCTCTTTTATGGAGATGCCAAATACGGTTCCCAATACCTTAACACAAGAGTTATTACAAGATAAATACAATATTGGAGCTAAAACTTCTTTAGCAAACTACTCCTTCTACATGGGAGCTTCTAACGATAACATTGAAGAAGTATTAAAAACAGACCCTAAAACGGTTTGTGGTGTAAAAGTGTTTATGGGTTCCTCTACTGGAAACATGTTGGTTGACAACAAAGAAACCTTAGAAGAACTTTTTTCAAAATGTAAGTTATTAATTGCTGCCCATTGTGAAGATGAAACGACCATCAGAAACAATATGGCTGCCTACAAAGAAAAATATGGTGAGGATGTACCCATTGAATGTCATCCAGAAATAAGAAGTGAAGAAGCTTGTTATTTATCATCCTCATTGGCTATTGAATTAGCGAAAAAACACAACACCCGTTTTCATTTATTCCACTTATCTACAGCTAAAGAAATTGGCCTGTTGGAAAATGAAACTCCTTTAAAAGAAAAACGCATTACCGCTGAAGCTTGTATTCATCACATGTGGTTTTCTGATGAAGATTATGAATCTAAAGGAGCCTTTATTAAATGGAACCCTGCAGTAAAAAAATCCTCTGATAGAGATGCGATTCTAAATGCAGTAATAGATGGAACTATAGATGTTATTGCTACAGACCATGCACCTCATACAGTTGAAGAAAAGCTAAATACTTATTTTAAGTCGGCTTCGGGTGGACCAATGGTACAACATGCTTTAGTCGCTATGTTGGAGCATTACCACAATGGCAAAATTTCTTTAGAAAAAATGGTAGAAAAAATGAGCCATGCCGTAGCTGATTGTTTCAAAATTGAAGAAAGGGGTTACATTAAAGAAGGTTTTTATGCTGACTTAGTGGTGGTAGACATTGACAATCCTTGGACGGTTGAAAAAGAAAACCTACTCTATAAATGTGGTTGGTCTCCTATGGAAGGGCAAACATTTAAATCCAAAGTGATGCAAACTTTTGTTAACGGCCATTTGGTGTTTAACATGGGGGAAATAGATGAGGATTTTCGAGGAAAACGGATGACATTTGATTTTTAAGAAGATCCAATTTGTCCGTTATTATTCAAAAATTGAGATTCAAAGAATTTATTTTTGAAAAACAATTAACCTAAATCTCATGGAACAAAAACTACCTTTCCCTCCTTTTACTGAGGAAACCGCAAAACAAAAAATACAAGCAGCAGAAGATGGCTGGAATTCTAAAAACCCAGAGAATGTGTCAATGGCATATACCATTGATACAGAATGGAGGAATCGTTCACAATTTATAAATGGACGAAGGGAAGTAGAACAATTTCTAAAAGATAAGTGGGAAAAAGAGCTGGACTATAAACTCAAAAAGTCCTATTGGTCGCATAGTAACAATAGAATTGCCGTTCGTTTCGAATACGAATATCACAATGAAGCAGGACAATGGTTTAGGGCTTACGGAAATGAAAATTGGGAATTTGATGAAAATGGGCTAATGGAAAAACGTTTTGCCAGTATCAATGACCTGCCAATCGATGAATCTGACAGGAAATTATAATATTCCCCCCTTTATTCCTTACTGAATAGTATTTCAAAATAAATTATTCTTACTGAAAATCAAGTAGTTATAGGTTTTTACATAATTTTCTTATGCATAAGATTTAGATGTATAAGAAAACTATGTATATTTGTACTATGTATTCAAAAGAACTATTAAAAGGAACCTTAAAAACTATCATTTTAAAAATGCTCTCGGAAAGTGATAGTATGTACGGTTACCAAATCACCCAAAAGGTGAAGGAGATTACCGAGGGAAAAATTGTTTTAACTGAAGGTGCGTTATACCCCGCCTTGCATAAGTTAGAAGCTGACGGACTCTTAACAACAAAAAAACAAACTGTTGGGAACAGAGTAAGAAAGTATTATAGCTTAACAAAAACGGGAAATAGTGACGCCAAAGAAAAGGTTGAAGAATTAAAAGAGTTTATGGAAACATTAAAAGCCATAATCAATTTAACCCCTCAAAAATTAGCATGGTCAATTTAACTGAACAACACATCAGCGAAATAGAACTGCTAGTTGAAGCTAGAGGAGTAGAAATGAAAGAGCTTTCTTATGACCTCGTAGATCATATCTGTTGTATGATTGAGGACAAAATGGAAAGTGGCAAAAACTACGCCAGTGCATTAGAAGAATCGATGTCAAGCTTTGGTAAAAAAGGTATCCGACAAATACAGGAGGAAACAACTTTTTTATTAACCAAAAACATATTAGCTATGAGAAAGACAATGCACATCACCGGAATTACATCAGCAATTTTATTGCTGTTAGCAACAATTTTTAAAATCCAACATTGGCCGGGAGCTGGCGTAATGTATGTTTTAGGAGCTGCATCACTATGCCTTATTTTTATGCCCATTTTCTTAACTGTTCGGGTAAAAGAAAAAATAAGCAAACCAAGATTATGGATTAACATTATAGGAACATTAAGTGCATTTGTACTGTGTTTTGGCATACTTTTTAAAATTATGCATTGGCCAGGTGCTAACATCCTAATGAGCTCAGGTGGACTTTTAATCATCTTTATCTACCTTCCATTGTATATTTTTAACTACTACAAAAACAAAGAATTAAGAACAAATACGGTAATTACAACCGTAGTAGCAATTGCCGGGGCCAGCATGTTATTTTCGCTGGTAAGTTTACGGAGCAGTCATGTAGTGCGTACTTCGATTTTAAACATCCAGTACTACATTAATGATGACATTGAATCAAGCAATAACACCAATAATAACCTCATTGCGTTAATGGAGAAAGATTCAATCTCTAACGATGTTAATTTTCAAAAAGCAAATGAAATGGCTCAAACCATTAATGCAACAAGCGCTGAATTAAATATTGCCATTGCGAAAAGTTTGCATCAAGATTTAACAGGTGAAGAAATTCAACATATTCTTAAAGAAGACTTTACGTTAATTTCTGATGCAAAAGGTGATTTAACATCGCTTCGAAAAAAAGAAAATGGTCTTGCAGACTTAGTCATTTTGGTGGATGATTACCAAACAACTTATGAAAAAATTACAGGCACAAAAGCAAGTTTAGCGTTGAATCATGACAATTTAAATTATTACATAAAAAATGAAAATACTGGATTCCCACTGGGAATAGTAATTCACGATATTAGTTTGTTGAACTTACAAATTCAGCGATTACATACCGGTTTGTTACAGTATTATAAAGGAAAGGTTTCTTAGTTATTGAATACAACTTGAGAGCATAAAGGCCGGCAAGAAATTGTCGGCTTTTTTTATTGATTTATCATTACTTTTACGTCCACTAAAAACTAAACAGATGAAAAAAGTATTATTTGCATTATTTATTCTTGCCACGTTCGCCAGTTGCACATCTACTAAAGATAGCACAACAGATGTCGCAAAAGAAGCGCCAGAAGCGCCTGAAAAACCAGCTCCAGCTTTAAAGAACAACTATCCGGTAAAGTAGCTTCCTTTAAAATAGTTTATTTGCCGTTTATCCTTTACTCGTTGAATATCAACTAATTTATTATCAATTTTACTAAGCCTAACTTATTTTAAGTCATTACTATGTTTAAAAATTTAATATATATATCATTATTAATTGTTGCCTTTATTGGTTGTAAACCAACAGAAACAATAAACCTTCCTGAACAAACTGTAATCATTGAAGATCCAAACAAAGTTCCTACAAGACCCGTTTACAATGCTTCAAACACTAAAAAGTTTGATTTAGTGCATACTAAATTAGATGTTCGTTTTAACTGGGAAAAGGCACACATGTACGGTAAAGCGAAACTAACATTAACACCCCATTTCTACACTCAAAAAGAGTTAGTACTTAATGCCAGAGGAATGGACATTAATAAAGTCCAATTAATATCAATTGGACAAGATAGTCTTCCTGTTATGAGTGATTTGACTTATAGCTATGACAGTCTACTAATTACTATTGATTTAAACAAAACATATACTAAAGACGATACGTTAAAATTATTTATTGATTACACTTCAAAACCTAATGAACTGTCTGAAGGAGGAAGTGCTGCGATCACATCTGACAAGGGACTTTATTTTATCAATGAAAAGGGAGAAGATAAAGACAAACCTCAGCAAATTTGGACTCAAGGAGAAACAGAATCTAATTCAGCGTGGTTCCCAACAATAGATTCGCCTAATCAAAAATCTACTGAAGAGATCGCCATTACAGTTCAAGAAAAATACAAAACACTTTCTAATGGAATATTGTCTCATTCCGAAGTTAACGGTGATGGTACCAGAACTGATTTTTGGGAAATGAATATGCCCCATGCACCTTATTTGTTTATGATGACTATAGGTGAATTTGAAGTTTTTAAAGACACTTGGAGAGGAATAGAAGTAAATTATTATGTAGAATCTGAATACGCAGAGTATGCCAAAGACATTTTTGGATTAACACCTGAGATGTTAGAATTTTTCTCCAACAAATTAGGAGTCGATTATCCATGGCAAAAATACAGTCAAGTAATTGTTCGTGATTACGTTTCTGGTGCAATGGAAAATACTTCTGCTGTAATATTTGGAGAATTTACACACCAAACGAAAAGAGAAATGATTGATGGAAGTGCAGGAGAAGATGTAATTTCTCATGAGTTATTTCACCACTGGTTTGGAGATTTAGTAACTTGTGAATCATGGGCAAACTTGCCATTGAATGAATCTTTTGCTACTTATGGTGAGGTACTTTGGAGAGAACACAAATATGGTGATGACAAAGCTGCTGAAGGGTTACAAAATGATTTAAATTCTTATTTAGGACAAGTACAACGAGGAAATTTTCAAGATATGATCCGTTTCGACTACGATTCTAGAGAAGATATGTTTGACGGACATAGTTACCAAAAAGGTGGCCGGATTTTACACATGCTTAGAAATTACATTGGGGATGATGCCTTTTTTGCTTCGTTGAAACTTTATTTGGAAACAAATAAGTACACAGATGTTGAAATGCACCAATTGCGTTTAGCGGCTGAAAAAGTAACGGGTGAAGATTTAAACTGGTTCTTTAACCAATGGTTTTATGCAAAAGGTCATCCCAAGTTAGACATCAAATACAGCTATAACGATTCTTCAAAAACGGAAACTGTAACGGTTGAGCAAATGCAAAAATTAGATATCGCTCCTATCTATTACATTCCTTTGAAAATAGATCTTTACATTGACGGAAAAGCAGAAACCAAAGAAGTTATCATTGACAAAGTAACAAATACATTCACTTTTGAAGTTCCTTTTAAGCCAGACTTGGTAAACTTTGATGCTGATAAAATGTTGCTTTGTGAAAAAGTTGATAACCATAATATTGAGGAGTGGGCATTTATGTATCATAATGCCCCAAGGTATTTAGACCGTTTTGAAGCCATTAAAAAAGTAGCTAAATCAGGAGATGAAGTAGCACTTGATGCCATAACTCATGCCTTAAGCGACAAGTATCCTTATTTAAGAAGAACTGCAATAAGAGGCATTAAAAAAGCAGCCAAAAATAACGCAGAAGAGGTAAAAGCAAAACTGTTAGACTTAGCCAAAAACGATATCGATTCTAAAGTTAGAGGAGATGCCATGGGCGCATTAGCTAAATACTTTAAAGATGATGAAAATGTAAAAGCTATTTTGGTTAATGGAGTTGCTGAAGAATCTTACTATGTAATAGGAAAGTCATTAGCTGGCTTATCTGAAGTAAGTTATGAAGACGCAATGAAATTTGCTAAAAATTTAGAAACTGAAGAGAACTCAAGGGTTAAAAATTCTGTTTGTGGTATTTATGCAGAACATGGTGATGCAGAACAACATGCTTTCTTTATCAAAACTGCTGACGAAATGAATGGTTTTGGTAAGTATGGATTTATCATGACTTATGGAAAATACTTAAAAAAGCAAAATAACAAGACCATTAAAGAATCTTTACCTGTTTTAGAAGATGTAGCTAAAAATGAGAGCGCTTGGTGGATGAGAATGACTGGAATCAATGTCATTTCTGATTTAGATGAAATGTATAAAAACCGTATCCATGTAGCCGAAAAAGAATTAAAAGACATGGACACTGGTTCTGACAAAGAATTAGAATTACGAAATGCATTAGACAGTGATAAAGAAATGAAAAAATCACTTTCAGAGATTATTAGTGATGTTAAGGAAACAGAAAAAAATCCTCGTCTTAGAAAAATGTTAGGGTTGAAAGATTAGTTCCTCATTAAATAAAGTGAAGCAACTTATTTTCATATTTATCTTTTTAACTGCAATAAGTTGCAAGGAAAAGGTCCATGATAACATTCCTTTATCTAAACCTCAATTAGATCCTAAGAATTATAATGTAGCTTTTCTATTAATAGACGGTGTTTACAATACAGAGTTAACAGCACCTTATGACATTTACCATCATACTATTTTTAGAGATAGTATTAAAGCGATGAATGTATTTACAGTTTCCAATCAATCTGAATTTGTAACAACTTTTGAAGGGTTAAAAATAATCCCTGATTATAACTATTTAACGGATAGTTTACCCAGCATAGATATTTTAGTGATTCCTGCTGCCGAGCACAATTTAGGCACTGACTTAGAAAATGAATCGTTACTACAATTTGTAAAAGAAACATCAACCGATGCTATGTACGTAACTTCTCATTGTGATGGAGCGTTTGTACTTGCTAAGAGTGGAGTCTTAAATGGAATTGAATCCACCACCTATCCAGGAGATATTAAGCATTACAAAGAAATGTTTCCAGAATTGGTGGTACACAACAGCGTGTTATTTGTTCATGATGGCAAATTTATAACCTCAGCTGGTGGCGCAAAAGCTTTTGAGGCTTCACTTTATTTAGCTGAATTACTCTATGGTAAAAAAGTAGCCAATCAATTGGCTAAAGGATTAGTTATTGATTGGGAATTAGAGCATGTTCCATATATTATAGTCAAAAATTAGCCGACACGTCAATAGGTTCTTACCATCCTCTCCGTTTTTTCAATAATTTCCAATATTTTTCAATTATTCGTATTTTTAATGAATGAAAAAAATCATTCTTATAGCAATTTTAACCAACCCTTTATTTGTCTTAGCTCAAAATTTTGAATGGGTTACAGGTATTCAGGGAGCTTCTCTTCTTAACGCGAGGAATATTTCAACTGATTTGAATGGGAATATAGTTGTCTCTGGTGATTTTGCAGGGACTATTGATTTTGATCCTGGCCTAGGGGTTAACAATATTACTACCGCTGGTGGTATTGATTTTTTCGTCCAAAAATTAGATAGTAATGGAAATCTAATATGGGCATTTACAATAGGTGCAACAGGAAATGAAGATGCCTTGGGCATGGAAGTAGATAATTCGGGAAATGTATATGTTACTGGTCATTTTGAGAATACGGTTGATTTTGATCCTGGTCCTGGGGTTTTCAATTTAACCTCAAACGGTTTAAACGACATATTCATTGTAAAAATAAACCTTTCTGGCAACCTTGTCTGGGCAAAATCAATAGGTGCTGGAGGCAATGATTATGGATATGATTTAAAAGTTGATACAAATAATTATTTATATGTTGTGGGGAATTTTACCAATACTGTGGATTTTGATCCTGGTCCAGGCATAACTAATGCAGCAAGTAATGGAGTAAGTGATGCGTTTGCTCTTAAAATGGATACAGCTGGAATTTTTATCTGGGCGAAGACTTTTGGAGGTTTAGATAATTGTTATTCCGAAGCGGTCGTAATAGGTAAACATAATGACATATTTTTAACTGGAAATTATAAAGGCTCTGTAGATTTTGATCCAGGAATTGGAACAAATGTGATTATGTCATTCGGAAATACAGATAGTTATTTGTTAAGGTTGGATACAGCTGGAATTTTTATTTGGTCTGGTTCAATAGGAGGTGCAAATATTGAAGATGGGGAAGATTTATGTACGGATGCTTCGGGAAATATTTTTGTTACAGGATCATATGAATTTGGTGCCGATTTGGATTTAGGACCAGATACCGTTTATGCGAATAACAGAGGTGATAAAGATATTTATATCATGAAAATTGATACCTCTGGAAATTTAATTTGGGTCAACACCTATGGATCATTTGGTGCTGATCGTGGAATCTCAATCTACTGTGATGAATTTGACAATATAATTTTAGGAGGTTTATTTTCTGGTCAAGTCGATTTTGATCATTCCATGGGGATTTCTAATCTGAATTCAGGAGGAGGAACCGATATTATAATTTTAAAATTGAACAACCAAGGGGATGAACTATGGGGAATTAATATTGGAGATACAGGAAATGATGGGGCGCAATCAATTACTAGTGATTTAAATGATAATATTATAGTCTCTGGGCATTTCTATTTTACACCTGACTTTAACCCTGGAATAGGTATCGATACCATGACAGCTAATGCAATTTATGATGGCTTTGTTTTAAAATTAAGTAATGATTCATGTGCAAGTTTTTCTACCTTAGTAGATAGTTTAGTAGACGTATCATGCTCAGATTCAGGCCGGGTTTTCACATCTTCTATAAATGGCTTTCCACCATATAATTATTCTTGGAATATAATTCCTGCTTCTTTTGATTCTATTGCATCTACTCTTATTGGAGGCCTCCACACTGTTACTGTTACAGATGCTAATGGCTGTGTTGATTCATCCTCAGTCATTCTTAATGCTCCAGGTAGTATATCAGGATTTGACATGAACGTAAATATGATTGCTACAAGCTTTAGAACAGGATTTTCAGCATCAATTTGGTTAGATGCTTTTAATAATGGCTGTTTACCAACTTCTGGACAAGTGATTTTGGTGTTAGATACGCAGCTTACTTATGATAGCTCGTCAGTTGTCCCAAATTTAATTAACGGAGATACGCTAATTTGGAATTATAACACGATGACAAATGACTCTTCCAGTTTTAATCCCCAAATTTTCTTTACAACCAGCATCTTTGCTATGATTGGAGATTCTATATGCTTTGATTTAACAATTACCCCATCAATTGGTGATGTGGATACTTCAAATAATAACAAACAATACTGTTTTGAGGTTATTAATGGCTATGATCCAAATGATAAGCAAGTCTACCCTGTAGGGTACTGCTCCGATAACCTTATAAGCATTGACCAAAAACTTACTTATACAATAAGGTTCCAAAATACAGGAAATGCAGATGCTATCAATATTTATGTGTTAGATTCGATAAGTCCATTTTTAGATATTAACTCTGTTAATATAGTCTCCCAAAGTCATAACCCTTTAATAACAGAAGTTCTAACAGGAAATGTTCTTCAATTTCGTTTTGATAGTATTCAATTACCTGATAGTTCTAGTAATTTAATTGGAAGTAATGGTTATGTCGTTTTTGAAATAACTCCATTTCCTGGTTTACCAAGCGGAACCGTAATAAATAATAAAAGTGAAATTTATTTTGATTTTAACCCTGCGGTGGTAACCAATGCTGTAAGTAACTCAACTTATGATTGTGGCCTATTTAATATGGGTTTAAATACAGGAAGTCTAAATATATGCCAAGGCGATACAATTTCTGTATTTAGCAATAATAACCAGCCTTGCACCAACTACTCTTGGAGTATTGATGATTTTTCTTTTGGTTTAGATAGTACATTTAGTTGGGTAGCTGATACCTCAGGTGCATTTAGTTTAAACTTGAATAATAGCAATGGAGTTTGCAATAGGGATACTAATGTTACTGTTGTAGTATCAATATGTACTGGAATTGACGTTCTGAGTACAGATAATGAAATCATTATTTATCCTAACCCTGCTAATAATCAATTAGCAATTGAATCTGAAACTAAAGTGGAAACTATGGAAATTATTGATGTCTCAGGAAGAATTTTGATAAGCTATAACCACATAGTTAAGTTAATTGACATATCAATGTTATCCAAAGGAGTCTATTTCTTAAAACTAAAGACAGAAGCGGGAATCACAATTCGGAAATTTGTAAAGCAATAATCACTTTGCATTCTCTATCAAAAAATAAAATCTACTCTTCCTCTAAAGCGACTAAAAGCTCATCTGTCATTTCTAAGTTGTGGTAAACATTATCCACATCATCAACTTCTTCCATAGCATCAATCAATTTTAGTACTTTTTTAGCAGTATCAGTATCTAAAGCGGTTGTATTATTTGGTATTCTTTGCAATTCAGCACTTGCTATTTCCAAATTCATACT